>JAZQBH010000186.1:0-5644 GCA_045545655.1 Oscillospiraceae bacterium | reverse complement strand
ATTATGTTTCTGAGATACTTACTTGTTGCCGCAAACGTGAAGAAATACTAATAAATGATGAGCCTATGTGGAAATATAACAGGTATTTTGACCGAATGAGAAAATATGCACATAAGCTGATTGAGCAAGGACGTCAAGAAGAATTATTGTCTTACTTGCAAAGTGACAGTATTTCTATTCGGAAGGATGTTGCAGGTCTTTTGTTTCATTCTTATCCTGAATTATGTACTCAAGTACTTGAAGAAATCTCAAATATGTCAACTAAAACAGGATTACCAAAAAATTTCATTATTTTGGTTATTACTGCTAGAGATAACTTGAAATATGGCATTCCGAAAGATTATCCTTAATGGCAATAACAATATGAAATAATGAAATGTGATTATATTGTTGAAAAGTGTCAGGCATATATAAAAAACGACCAAGCATAGCCTGGTCGTTTTTTGTATGAATTACTTTAACTCACCCTGATATGACTGCTTGCGGAGTATCTTTCTGGTGGTGGTTTTGTCGAACTCTCTGTCACGCACACGCAGTCTGCGGATAGTCTTTGATGACGGAAGAGTGAGGTTTATCTCCTTTATCATCTCGTTGAGTTGCTTTACAGCCTCGTCTGCGTCGGGGCACTCCTCGGAGTTTACGAATACCTCGGCGGTGATAAAGCCCTCCTCGGCGTAAACCAGCACCTCTGCCACGAGGGACTTTCCAGCAAACTTGTTTTCAAGCTCTTCGGGGGAAACGTTCTCGCCGTTGCTGAGGATAATCAGATTTTTCTTTCTGCCTGTAATGAACAGACGGTTGCCCTCGCCTACATAGCCGAGGTCGCCTGTGTGAAGCCAGCCGTCCTCGTCAAGTGCCTCTGCGGTCGCCTCGGGATACTTGTAATAGCCCTGCATTACAGAGGGGCTTTTTACAACAATTTCGCCGTCAACAATCTTTACATCACAGCGGTTTACAATCTTACCAACGTCGCCAGCCGTGCTGATTTCCTTAAAGCTTGCGGTGGAAATTCTCGGCGAACATTCGGTCATACCATAGCCCTGTGCAATCGGAATGCCAAGCTCAAGATAAGCGTTTACAAGCTCAGGACTGAGGTACGCACCGCCGCTGTAAATTCCCTTTAATCTTCCGCCGAAAACGCCCTTTGCCACAACATCTGCGGGAATGCCCTTGCTTGCGGAAACGGTCTGAATCTGCTTGTAAATAGTCTGCGCAATCATAGGAACAAGCAGAACGATTGTAGGCTGAAACAGCTTCAAATTCTGTGCAATTCTCATCATAGAGTCGTTCACGCATATAGTTGCGCCGTATCTCAGCGACAGAAGAATATCACAGGTAAAGCAGTAAACGTGGTGCACGGGAAGTACTGTAAGCAGCACGTCGTCTGTGCAGCTTTCGTCGTCCTGACAGGTAACGTTGTCCATAATATTGCTGTGCGCAAGCATTACGCCCTTTGCCTTGCCTGTTGTTCCCGAGGTGTAGACGATAGAGGCAAGGTCAGAGCCTTTAACCTCTCTGAGTTCTTCGGGAGCGTACTTCTCCACAATCTCGCTTACCGAAATATCAGCGCAGTCAACAGGCTGAAGCGAAACAAACGCCTTAATCTGAGGACAATTCTCCTTGATTGCAGGAATCATAGCCTCATAACGCTTGTCGAAGAAGAATGCGTTTACGTCTGCTCTGTTTATAAGGTCGCAGATGTCGTCACAGGCAAGTTGTGCGTCAAGCGGCACAGTAACGTTTCCGTTTATTACAGTACCAAAATAAGCGGCGAGGTAGTTATAGCTTGTAGGACCGATTACAGCGGCGTGAGCCTTTTCTCCGCCAAGCACTTCGGAAAGGTATGAGGAGATGCGTCTTGCGTTGTCGTAAAGGTCGCTGAACGACTTTTCTACAATTTCAGTACCAGCCTTTTCCTTTATATATGCCTTGCTTCCGTATTCTTCTGCGGCAAGGCGGACAAGGTCCTGTAACGTTAAGAGAAGTTCTTTATTCATATTATTCCCCTTACTTCTTCAAGGACTCAAGGTACTTGATAGCGTCGCCTACTGTGGAGAGCTTGATTACCTCTTCCTCGGATACCTGCACTTCAAGGATTTCTTCAATCTCACCGAGAAGGCTCATAAAATCATAGGAATTGAAACCGAGGTCTTCGATAAATCTGGAGTCTTCGGTGATTGCGTTGGCGTCCACGTCAACATAGTTGCAGATGAGTTCTTTTAACTGTTCAAGCATAGTTTTTCCTCCGTAAAATTATATCATATCAAGAATTTCGCCGACTGTTCTGTCTTTATTTTCAATGCCTCTGAAAAGAACACGGCACAGGTAGTAGTAAAGGTATTCCATTTCGTGTTCGGATACAACGTCGTATCTGTACTCGAAATTGAAGTTAAGTCCGTTGTCCTCTACACGGTGCATAACCGTAAGGTAAAGCGGCTGACCTGCAACACCGTTTGTATACCACATACTCTTGTAGGGAATATCGGGCATATCTTCCGCCGAGGATTGCTGCTGTTTCAGCGTAAGCGGCTGATAGGTGAGTGCCATACTCTCATAGCTTGCGCCGGGCTGTAATTTCCAGTGCTTTGAGCGGTTCATAGTGTGTGCGATGGGGTCATAGTTTGCGTGACGGAACAGCTTGTTCTGCTCGTTCTGAATAATCTTGATTGCGTCAATAAAGCTGGTTTCAGGCTCGATTATTGTGCGTAGAGGGAAGAAGTGCATTCTCGAACCGCCCGAACGCTTTTCAAGCAATGTTCCACGGCGAGCAACCACGCTCTTTATCGAAACGTCCTTTTCGTTGTTGTTGAACTTGGAAAGCACTGTTCTCAGTCCCATAATAAGCAGGCACACCATAGGAATACCGTTGTCAACGCAGAACTGCATAAGCCGTTCAGACGGCTCTTTTTCAAGATGGTAAACGGAAATACCCGCCGCCACGGACTTGGAAACAACCATTGCACTTCTCTGGTTGGGGTTGTTGTTTTCTCTGCGTTGTGTGAGAAGTCTGCCCATTCCTGTGAAGTCGGTGTACATCGGCTCGCTTGAAGCGATTTCGTTCAGCCAGTATTCCTCGTCCTTCTTCTGAGCGGCTGAGCCTTCATAAGCGAGGTCTTTTTCAAGCTGCTGTATGTAGCTCATCATAGGCTTGGGCATTTCTCTGCCGTACATTTTTGCACAGTAGATTTCAAGCACGTCACGGTCAAATGCAATGATAGAGCTGGAGTCCATTGTCATGTGGTCTACCTTGAGGTAAACGCCGTTGTAGCCATCGGGAAGTTTAATCATAACGATTTTGTTCATAGGAGAGTTGTATCTCTCAAACGGCTCGGCTGTCCACTTTTCCATTTCACGGTGAGCGTCCTCCTCTTTCCAGTAGGAGAAGTCAACAAGGGGGATTTCTCTTTCCTCAAAAGGGACTATGTACTGATAAACCTCGCCGTTCTCGTCCTGAATAAAGCGGATACGCATAGAGTCAAGACGGTTGCAGGCCTCGTAGATAGACTGTCTTAACACATCGAAATCAACCCCGTTCTGAATGTACAGACCCGTGCCGATATTAAGCACCTGATGGGGGCAGTATCTTATGGTGTAGTTGTGCAGTCTTTGCGCGGAATTAAGGGGATAGCATTTCATTACAGAGCCGTTAATGGTAATCTCTTTCATCAGCTTTTCCTTTCCAATACCTCAGGTGCGTATTTTCCGAGGAATTCCTCGATTTTTTTCTGATATAACTCGTGGTTTTCGTAGTAGCTTGCGGCGTGTCCTGCGTTTTCAACGATAAGCAGTTCCTTCGGGGCTGTGCAGGCCTCATAATTCTCGTGGCTCATTCGTGTGGGAACGAAGTTGTCCTCGCTTCCGTGAACGAACAGTATCGGGCAGTCGGTGGACTTAACCGCTGTAAGTGTGGAGTAGTCCTTGAAACCGTAACCCGCATTCTTTCGGCACATTCTGTCGTTGATTTTCATTATCGGGAATTCAGGCAGATGGTAGTCCTTTTTCATAACGTGTGCGAATACGTCGTAAGGGGTGGTAAACGCACACTCAGCGATAATCGCCTTTACATTCTTCGGGAAATTTTCAAGTCCTGCTGTCATAAGCACAGTTGAACCGCCCATTGAAACGCCATAAAGAATGATGTTCTTCTTGCCCTCAAAACGCTCGTTAAGGTATTCCAGCCACTTTATAAGGTCAAATCTGTCGAGAATACCAAAGCCTACATAGTCGCCCTCGCTTTTGCCGTGAGCACGGTTGTCGATAATAAGGCTGTCGTAACCGTTCTTGAGGAAATAAGTTGCGATAGACGAGCAAGCGTCAAAGCCTGTGGTTGTGTAACCGTGAACGCACACTGCTATGGTGTCGGCACTGCCGTCTGTCTGTATGTAGTCGCCGTGGAGAGTAATGCCGTCACGGGCTTTGATGGTGATATGCTCCATCTCACGCTTGGAGAGCCAGTCCTTGTTCTCGTGGATAAATTCTATGTAGCGCTCCCACTTCTCTCCGTCAGCCATTTCGCTGAGGGCTACTCTGCACTGGTCCTGTCTGGGGATAATCTTCTTGTACAGCTTGTTCGCACCTGCGAATGAGCCAGCTGTGCCAACAACGGCAAGTCCGCCGACAACAGCCGATGCTATTAAAATAGGGTTCATAAATGTTCCTCCTGTTAATGTGTTCTTAAATATGATAAAGCTGTGTTTATCAGAGTATTTTTGTCGATTTCCTCTGTACACAGGCTTTCTGTGCTTTTACTGATTTTACTGCAAACCGACAGCGTGTGCTGAGGCAGTTGCTCGGTGATGAATGAGCAGTCAAGACTCCCATTCAGCACGTCAAAGTTGCGGAATCCGAGAGAAATCCCCGTTCCGAGCATTTTGACATAAGCCTCCTTGCGAGTCCACACTTCAAAGAACTCGCAGTCGCCAAGCTGTGCGTACTGTCGCTCGTTCTCGGTGAAGAAACGTGCGGCAAATCGTTTTCCGCCCTGTCTTGACTGAACGTCCACGCCTATGTCTTCTGCACTTTCCGCAAACGCTATACAACCTCCCGAATGTGATACGGAAAAGCTGTAGCCGAGAGCGTCTGCGATACAGGGCTTGCCGTGTTCACCATACCCGAAGTGCAGTTCCCGAAAGGGAACACCCAGCGACCGTGACGCCTCACGGCGGATAAGCAGTTCTGTCATAATAAGCTCAACTGCGGCACGTTCGTTCACATTATTAAGACTTTGACGACGCTCCTCCGACAACAGCGGAACAAGCTGTTCAAGACTATCACAGCGGATATCGTTTGTGTATACTATCTTTATCGTCATATTTTAATAAATACAATATTTGCTATTTGTTACCTTATATATTATATCACAACAACGGGATTAAAGCAACAGATTTACAACGATTTGTATAATTTCGTCGAGAATTACAATTACAATTCAAAAGAAAACCACAAAATGAGTAATTTTGTAAAAACAATCGCATTATGTAAACGTTATCGACATTTTATGGGCTTTTTACTGTGTGCCTATAAAGTCAGTGCAAGCAAAAATATCGCTGTTTAAATCGTATTATTACGATTGATTTGTTATATCTGAATAACCGAAAAAAATTTGTATATTGATTTTCTGTCCTTAACGTGATATAATTAAAGT
>JAZQBH010000185.1:0-2172 GCA_045545655.1 Oscillospiraceae bacterium | reverse complement strand
TGAATAAGTGAAGGGGCTTTCCCAAAAGGAAAGCCCCTTTTTGCGTGTAATTATATAGCGATATGTAAGAAGTGTATATGATTTAGTTTGCAATTTGTACAAAAAAACTATTGACATTCCTACTTTAAAATGTTAAAATTATATCATAATAATTATTCCAGGAGGGAAAAATTGTGAAAAAATACAGTGATAATATGGAACTTCTTTACAAGGCAGTGCTTACTCTTAAAACAGAGGACGAGTGCAAGGCTTTCTTTGAGGATTTGTGCACTCCGCAGGAGCTTAACGCTATCGTTCAGCGCCTTCAGGTTGCAAAGCTGCTTACAGAGGGAAATGTTTATAATAAGATTGTTGAGCTTACCCACGCTTCGACAGCAACTATCTCCCGTGTAAATAAAACCCTTAACTATCAGGCTACAGGCGGATACAAGACTGTTCTCGACCGCCTTGAAGGAAAAGAATAATGAGTAATTCTGATGTTTGCGAAAATGCTCTGGGTGGCTACGGTGATTTTGCGTATGTCTACGACGCACTGACGTTCAATGTGCCTTATGACGAGATTGCGCAGTATTACTGCAGAATAATCCGTGGACTTACAGACGGCACTGGCACACGTCTGCTGGATATGGGGTGCGGCACAGGTAACCTTACCGTAAGGCTTGCACAGGCTGGCTTTGACGTTACAGGTCAGGACGCTTCTGAGGATATGCTGTCGTTTGCGGCACAGAAATCGGCAGAGATTATGTGGATTTGCCAGAGTATGACCGAAACCGAGCTTGGCGAGCCGACAGATGTTATCGTGTCCACGCTTGACAGTATAAACCACTTGCCGACAAAGGCGGATATGGCGGCGTGCTTTAAGCGTGCGGCTGAAAACCTTAAGTCGGGCGGAGTGTTCGTGTTTGATGTGAACACTGTGTATAAGCACCGTGAAGTGCTTGGAAACAACACTTTTGTTTACGATGTTGACGGAGTATACTGCGTGTGGCAGAATGAGTATTCCTCCGAAGAGCACAGAGTGGCAATTACACTGGATTTGTTTTTCGAGGAAGAGGACGGGGCTTATTCCCGTGCGTATGAGGAGTTCTCCGAAATAGCACTGCCCTGCGAGGAATACGTAAGTATGCTGAATGAGGCGGGCTTTGAGGTTGAGGCTGTGTATGAGTATCTTACGGACAACGCTCCCACAGACGAAAGCGAAAAGCTGCTGATTGCCGCACGAAAAAAGTATTGACAAAAGCTGATTTATATAGTATTATATAATAGTAGGTTCTCCCGAAACACTCGGGAGAATTGCTTTTATTGATTTGCTGAATAATCAAATAAGAATGGAATATAATACGAACAGGAGAAAATATGGGAAAGATAGTAAGAACCCTGTCGGCAGATGGCAGCGCTTTATGTGCGGCAATCGACAGCACTGATATAGTAAACGAAATAGCGGAAATGCACAATGCGTCACGTGCGGTTCAGGCGGCGCTTGGCAGAATGGCTTCGGCGGCGGCGCTTATGGGCTGTATGCTGAAGTATCCCGACGACAAGCTTACCGTGCGCATAAACGGCGGCGGTCCTTGCGGAACGCTTACAGCTGTGGCGGACTACAAGGGCAATGTGAAGTGCTGTGCAGGCAACCCTATGGCTGACGCAGAGGATATCGAAACGCTTGTGGGCGACAATGGCACCCTTACGGTTATAAAGGACCTGGGACTTAAAGAGCCGTATGTAGGGCAGATTCCCCTTACAACAGGCAATATAGCAAGAGCGCTGACAGAATACTTCTCAATAAGCGAGCAGCTGCCTACTATATTTGAAATGGGTATGATTTTTGATGAGAACGGTGTTTCGAAGGCGGCGGCTTATATGCTGCAGGCTGTGCCTCCGATAGCACCCGAAACCGTTGCTGTGCTCGATGAAAACCTCTCTAAGCTTGATGGCGTTACTCAGATGCTGGAGAACAACAAATCGCCTGAGCAAATAGCTTTGGCTGCTCTTGAGGGCTTGGGCGGAGAAGTGCTTGACGAATGGAATGCTTCGTATAAGTGCGACTGTTCAAGAGAAAGAACAGAGAGCATATTGATATCGTTAGGCAGAAAAGAAATTGAAAAACTGATATCAGAACAGGAAAACACTGAGGTGTGTTGTCATTTTTGCAATAAGAAGTATGTGTTCTCG
>JAZQBH010000184.1:0-7187 GCA_045545655.1 Oscillospiraceae bacterium | reverse complement strand
AACGGAATTTATCTTACAATAAAGAGGTGAAGCGAGCCGCCCCACCTCTTTAAGCTCATAAGATATTAAAATTCAATTTTAAAATCAGTCGTGAGTAATCTGAGGAGCAACGTCCTTCAGCTTGTTGTAGAATGCAGACATAGCTTCATCCTTGGACTTTGTGCCGTTGAGGCATGTAAGCATTTCGTTAGGAAGAGTTTCGTTGAAGGTCTGGTCATATACAGTGTGGAGAGAAGAATCCCATACGATATCGTCAGCCATATCAGCGAAGATCTTAACCTGGTTCTGACCGCCGAGGAATGCAGAACCGTAGGAAGCGTCGTTAGCATACTTATTAACGATGTTCTTGTTGTTCGGGAACTCACCAACATCCTTGAGGATGTAATCCATAATGGACTCATTAGCTGTGAATGCGTTCATCATATCAGCGAGCATCTTGGGGTTGTCGGAGCCTTCAGCTGCCATCAACCAAGTACCACCCCAGAAGTGAGCCTGAGGACCCTGGCAGATAGCCCAGTCACCGTTGGTCTGCTCCTGAGCAGTACCCATACAGAAGTTGAAGTACCAAGCCGGACCGATACAGCACATCATCTTACCGTCCTTACCCATCTGGTCGCTCTTTTCAGCTGCCCAGAGGTCGTATGTAAGAGACCAGCCGTTGTTTACAAACTTCTCAGCCTGTGCATACCACTGGTTGAATGCATCGTGTGTTGCGAACTTGTCGCCGTTAAGGTAGGAAACGCTGGAGTTGTTAGCGAAAGTTCTGTATGTCTCCAGAGGAGATGCGAACATTACATAACCCTTATCCTTAGCCTTCTGAGCTGTCTCTTCTACCTTTTCCCAAGTAGCGAGAGCTTCCTGAACCTTTGCAGGATCGTCTGTTCCGAGAACATCCTTAGCGATAGAACGTCTGTAGATGAATACAGAGGGGTTAGCCTGCCAAGAAACGCCCTTAAGAACACCGTTTGTATCCTTAGCAGCGTTGTAGGTGTAAGCATAACCTGTATCCCACTCGCCTACGCCGAGAGCCTTAACGTCCTGAGTAACCTTAGCGTTGGAGTACTTGAGGATGTAGTCAGCCTCTGCAAGGAACATATCAACCTTATCGTCAGCAGCTGCGCTATCCTGCTTGAGAAGAGCGTCGTCGAGAGCCTTCTGATAAGCACCATCGTTGTTAGGAACTTCAATCCAGTTGATTGTGATTCCATCAGGAGCCTTATAGCCGGAGTTCTCTACGTACTTCTTGAAGTCGCCATTCCAGCAGTAGATATTGAATACCTTACCTTCGCCTTCGGTATCCATTACGCCTGTACCAGCCTTCTGTGCTTCCTCATAAGTAATAGCGTTGGGTGTAGAAGCTCCGCCCTGGTTGCCGCCCTGGTTGCCAGAACCGCTAGTAGCGGGATCTTCCTTACATCCTGCCAGTGAGAGCACAGATGCTGCAGCCAATGCAGCTGCCAATATTTTCTTCTTCATAAGTCATTCCTCCCAAATAATTTGGTTCGCACAGATTTTCTGTGCAATGTCTTTTTTCGGATCGACCCTCAGCTTTATGCTTTCGGTATCGGTTTCCGTTTACATTGTTAGTTTAGCATAAAATTTTGAATATTTCAACCCCTTTTTTTAAACTTTTTTTCACCTCCGATAACGAAAACGTTTTCACAATCGGCTTTTTGTTGATTTTGCCGACACTTGTAATTTTCTAGTTTTTTACAGTAAAAAATTTACAACTTTTTATAAATGGCTCTATTATGCCGAATTATCGACTTAGTTTTAATTTAGAACCGACTTTTGATTAAATTATTTCATTTTTGTAACTTTTTTGTAACCTTTCTTTGTGCATTGTGCCAAATTTTATAGTGTTGTTTTTGTAAACGATAACAAAAACCATTTTCTTCCATATTATAGTGATTTATAGGTAAATATATGCAATCTGTGTTATTTTATTAAATTATCAAAGTCGGAATTAGTCTAAATTCAACAATTTTCAGACAGGATTATATAAAAAAATGCAGACCAGATTTCTGGTCTGCATTGATTTGTGCAAATTAAACAGGATGAACCTTGTTTGCCTTGTCAGCGTGGTCTGCGTCAATGCCAAGCTGCTTGTCACGACGCTTCTCAAAGAACTTCGGAGCAACCTTCGGGAACATAGCGTAAGTGAGAATATCCTCAACGGAAGAACCGTCGCACCACTCCTTAGCCTCGTCCTTCATTGCATCGAACTCTGCACTGAGCAGGTCTGCAGGACGGCAAGTGATAGGCTCTTCTGCACCAAGAATCTGCTTTCTGAACTCGGGGTCGATATCAACAGGTGTCTTACCGTATTCGCCCTTAACAAGTCCCTTGAACTCCTTGGTTACAGTCTTGTAACGCTCACCCATAATTACGTTGAACACAGCCTGTGTACCAACAATCTGGGAGGTAGGTGTTACAAGCGGAGGGAAACCGCTGTCCTTACGTACAAGCGGAACTTCACGAAGAACCTCGTCAAGTCTGTCAGCCTTGCCAGCCTGCTTAAGCTGAGAAAGCAGATTGGAAAGCATACCGCCGGGAACCTGATAAATCAGCGCATTTGCGTTTGTAGCAAGCATAGACGGGTCAATAAGACCGCTGTCGATGTACTTCTTACGAAGACCCATGAAGTAATCACGGATTTCGTTGAGCTTAACAAGGTCAAGGCCTGTGTCATACTCAGTTCCCTGGAATGTAGCCACGATAGACTCAGTAGGTGCGTGAGATGTGCCCAGTGCAAGCGGTGACATAGCAGTGTCAACGCCGTCAACGCCAGCCTCAACAGCCTTGAGGATACACATAGAAGCAAGTCCAGATGTGTAGTGTGTGTGAAGCTGAATCGGAATGTTAACCGCAGCCTTGAGGTCCTTAACAAGCGAGCCAGCTTCGTAAGGTGTAAGCAGAGCCGCCATATCCTTAATGCAGATAGAATCTGCACCAGCGCTTTCAAGCTGTTTTGCGTAATTTACATAGTATTCGTGTGTGAATACTTCGCCGAGGGTGTAGGAAATAGCAACCTGTGCGTGTCCCTGCTCCTTCTTTGCTGCCTTGATAGCAGTTTCGAGGTTTCTGATATCGTTAAGCGCATCAAAGATACGGATAATATCAATACCGTTTGCAATGGACTTCTGTACGAAATACTCAACAAGGTCGTCAGCGTAGTGACGGTAGCCGAGCATATTCTGTCCTCTGAACAGCATCTGAAGCTTTGTGTTGGGCATTTCCTTGCGGATAATTCTCAGACGCTCCCACGGGTCTTCATCAAGAAAACGAATACAGGAATCGAATGTTGCGCCGCCCCAGCACTCAGCTGAGTAAAAGCCGATTTTATCCATCTCGGAAAGGATAGGACGCATTTCGTCAATAGACATTCTTGTGGCAAGCAAACTCTGATGCGCGTCACGAAGAACGGTTTCTGTTATGTTCAATTTTGCCATAATAATCTCCTTAAAGTAAATGATCTGCGGCTATCAGCTGATTGTAACAACAGCAGCACCGGTTTCAACGGAATCGCCCTTAGCAACACATACGGAAGCTACTACGCCATCCTTGTCGCATACGATATCGTTTTCCATCTTCATAGCCTCAAGAACTGCAACTACAGTACCGTTGGAAACCTTGTCGCCAACCTTTACCTTAACCTCAACGATAACACCGTTCATAGGTGCATTGATGGGTGTGCCTGCGCCAGCAGCAGCGGCGGGCTTGGGAGCAGCAGCCTTCTTAGGAGCGGCAGCAACGGGTGCAGCAGCAACAGGAGCTGCGCCAGCGCCGTTTTCTTCAACTGTTACGTCATAAGCAGTACCGTTTACGGTAATTGTGTAATTCTTCATATCAAAATACCTCTCTGTCAGTTTTAATTAAAATACGAAATCAGCGTGCTTTCTTGCAGGAGCAGCAACTCTCTTGCTGTCGAGAATGTCAAGCGCTCTTACAACAGCCTCACGAGTGTCGCTAGCGGAGATAACACCCTCAACCATTCCGAGGGAAGCAGCAGCGAACGGACTTGTAACAAGCTCTTCGCCTGTGAACACCTTGCCAGCCTCAGGCGACATAGGTGCAATCTGTGCATTCTCCCATGCGTATGCGATATCAGCGCTGTCAAACGCTGCGAACGCACCGCCGAATGCCTTACCGCAGATTACGTTAACCTTTGCGGTTGTAGAAGCTGCGTAAACCTGAGCCACTCTTGCGGCGTCACGAACACTGCCTGCAAGCTCTGCGGCACTTGAAGGCTCAAAGCCCTCCGTGTCAACAAATGTTACAACAGGGATAGAGAATGCGTCTGCAAAATGTACAAAGCGTGCAATCTTCTTGCAGTCGTCAGATGTAAGCTTTGTGCACTTGTTTGTAGCAACAACAGCAGTTGTAATGCCGTTGATTCCAACGAGCGCTGTGCATGCTGCACAACCGAAATCCTTGCCGAGTGCAACGACTGTATCCTTGTCAGCAAGTCCCTTTACGAGGTCGCAGCCCTTAGCGGAAGCGGAAATAGCCGCATCGCTTTCAGGTGCTTCTGCGGAAAGAGCAAGTGAAAGGTTATTCATAGGAAGCATAGGAACAAGCTTCTTGAGCATTTCAACAGCAGCGTCTGCGTCCTTGACTACAATGTCAGCAACACCGGACTTAGCCGCATTAGCAGCCTTGCCTGCGCCCTCAAGCTTGCCATCAGGAGTATTGAAAGGAGATGTAAGGAATAACTCAGCCTCTTCTGTCATAACAGTGATATCAGCCATCTCTGCGAGCATTGCAGCACAGCCTGCGCACACGCCGCTTACAACTGCAATCTGAGGAACAACACCAGATACAGCCGCAGAAGCATTCATAAGTACGCTGTAATCACGGAGAACTTCCATTCCCTCATTGATGTCGCCGCCCTTAGAATCAAAAAATCCGATAACAGGCGCACCAGCCTTTGCAGCAAGCTCATAAACCTTCTTCATTTTGAGACTTGCGCTCTTGTTCACTGCTCCGCCCTTAACAGAGCTATCCTGTGCAAACAGGTATGCGGGACAGCCAAGTACTGTGCCATAACCTGCAACTACAGAACTAACCTCTCCGTCAGCAGACAGGAACTTATCAAGTTCGGTGAAGCTGTCCTCGTCAAAGAGATTCTTGATTTTTTCTCTTGTGCTGCTTTCAGGAACGGACTGTTCCATTTCAGCAAGGGATTTTGTAAACGCCATTTCTTCTCCTCCATTTATTTCATTTTAGTATGGATTAACAAAAAAATATCCACGTTAATTATACTACACATTGGATAAAATAACAAGTCCATTTTTGTTTTTATTGGTTTTTTTTACGTTTTGTAGCAAAGGCTTTAACATATTTTGTCTATTTTAACAATAAAAATCCCCCTGTTTCAAGAGGGATTAGTTTTATCAGTGACAGCAGCCCTTGTCAAAAAAGTCTGCTATGCTTTCCATTGTGGGATTTTCTTCCATAAAGCGAAGTTTTCTCAGCTGTCCATACATATCAGGCACGTCAAATCTTGCCTTATCAATGCCGTGCAGAGTCATCAGATTAAGAATTGCACGAACCAGCCCATCGGTGAAAAATTCCTCACATTCAAGCTCGTCGATTACGAATGTATCTCCATCGAGAACACCTGCAATCCTTCCGAGTACCTCATCGCCGTCTTTGGCATTGAATTCTATTTTAGAAGTGTTTTCTTTATTCTGTAAAATCTCAATCATTTCTTCACCCGTCAACTAGTCAACTTGTCAGCCATAAAGATTTAAAAACGTCTGAGTGGTAGTTTTAAACAGCTCATCATTGAAATCAAGAGCCTTGATTTTGTTCTCCTGAACAGCGAAATAAAACGTACTGGTTCTGCTGAAAATCCTCAGCAATCCCTCAAAGCCGTGTTCATCAACTATAAACAGATAACCAAATTCAGCCCTGAGTTCTTCCCTGTTCTGATAATCTCTGCCTTGCACAAGCAACAGGTCGATTGCTTCCTGTGCAAGTGCCTCTTTCAATGCGAAATTATCCGTTTCATTGGTTCGCTTCGGCTGTTTACTGAACAATCCCATTTATCTTCTACGGGGAGCGGGCTTTTTTTCCGCAGACGCAAGTCGGAGCGACTTCACTTCCTCAGCGGTAAGGTCACGCCACTCGCCTGTCTTGAGCATTCCAAGCTTTACACCGCCGACTGCAACACGACGGAGTCTGCCTACGTTCAATCCGACAGCGGCACACATACGTCTTATCTGACGGTTAAGTCCCTGTTTAATCACAATACGCAGAACAGTGCGGTTTGGTTCTTCAACGACTACCTCAACATTACACGGCATTGTCACTTTTCCGTCATCAAGCTCAACACCTGTCATAAGGCGCATAAGCTGTTCCTCAGACACTTTTCCGTCAATGGTTACACGGTAGGTTTTCGGAACAAGTCTTGAGGGGTGGGTAATTCTGTTGGCAAAGTCGCCGTCGTTGGTGAAAAGCAGCAATCCCTCGGAATTGCGGTCAAGGCGACCCACAGGGATTACACGTTCTTCAACACCCTCGAGCAAATCAGCGGCAATTTTTCTGCCCTGTTCATCGCTCATTGTGGTGATGTATCCACGTGGCTTATTCAGCATTATGTAGCGCTTTTCACGTGATTGTGCAGCGATAGCCTGACCATCAACTGCGATAATATCACGTACTGTTGCCTTGTCGCCAAGCGAGCACGGGCGACCGTTTACGGTCACCCTACCCTGCTCGATAAGCTCTTCTGCTTTTCTTCGGGAACAAAGTCCACTATCTGATATTAACTTCTGAATTCTGATTTCTTCCATATTACTATCTTTCTTTGTTTATTTTCTTTGTCAGGTATACACACCAATCAGCCTTAGAATTTTCTGCAGAAAAGTAACCTCATTTTCCGTTAAATCGGCTTTGCTATCAGCAAAAAGCGGCACGGATTTTACTACCTTTCCGTCGATTGAATAGAGCATTTCACCTAGCTGTGCACCCTTTTCCACACTGCCGTAGACAAATCTTGGCAGAAGCACGGTGCGTTTCAATCTCTGGCGTTGTTCAGCGGTGAGCGACAGCGTGGCTTGTTCAGCATAAACGCCGATATCTGCGCCGCTTCCTGCAACCTGAACCCGTGAGGTGCAGACCGTATCCAGCGGATAGGCCTTTACTTTCGTAAAGCCGTAATCCAGCATAGCTGAGTGGTC
>JAZQBH010000183.1:0-12086 GCA_045545655.1 Oscillospiraceae bacterium | reverse complement strand
ACAGACTTGCAAAGGGTGCTGTAATTGAGGCACGTCTTGACAAGAACAGAGGTCCTATTGCAACACTTCTCGTTCAGAGCGGTACATTGCACACAGGCGACGTTCTCATTGCAGGAACTGCTGTCGGCAGAGTGCGAGTAATGCGTGATGATAAGGGCAGAACAGTTACAGAGGCAGGTCCGTCTGTTCCTGTTGAGATTATGGGTCTTTCCGAAGCGCCCTCTGCTGGTGATACTTTTGCCGCTGTTGAGGACGAAAAGCTTGCTCGTGAACTTGTTGAAAAGCGTAAGCACGAGGCTAAGGAAGAGCAGTTCAAGGCATATCAGAAGGTTACTCTTGACAACCTGTTCTCGTCTATCGAGCAGGGCGATGTTAAGGAACTGCCGATTATTGTAAAGGCTGACGTTCAGGGCTCGGTTGAGGCTGTGAAGCAGTCGCTTGAAAAGCTTACAACAAGCGAAGTGCGTGTGCGTGTAATTCACGGCGGCGTCGGCGCAGTAAGCGAAAGCGACGTAATGCTTGCTATGGCAAGCGGCGCGATTATCGTTGGATTTAACGTTCGTCCGCACCCGTCTGCTGAAGACAGCGCAAAGAGAGATGGCGTAGAAATCCGCCTGTATCGTGTAATTTATGATGCAATCGAAGACATCACTTCCGCTATGAAGGGTATGCTTGCACCTAAGACCCGTGAAATCGACCTCGGACGTGTTGAGGTACGTCAGGTTATGAAGATTACAAACGTTGGTATTGTTGCAGGTTCTTACGTTCTTGACGGTAAGGTTCTCAGAAACGGTCTGGTAAGAATTGTCCGTGACGGAATTATCGTCGGCGATGATAAGATTGCAGGACTTCAGCGTTTCAAGGATTCTGTAAAGGAAGTTACCGCAGGCTTTGAATGTGGTATCAGCCTTGAAAAGTTCACTGATATCAAGGAAGGCGACATCTTTGAAGCCTATATGATTGAGGAATACAGAGATTAAGGGCTGAAGCCACAATAGTTGTGCGATATTGCCCGACGATTGGAGGCTATTATGGCAAATTTTAATATTAAACGTCTTAACGAAGATATAAGACGAGAGCTTTCTGCGGCGGTTGCGGGGGTCAAAGACCCCCGTGTCGCAGACGGTTTCGTTACAATTACTCACTGCGACCTTACAAGCGATATGTCCTACTGTAAGGTAGGAGTTGCTTGTATGGGCGGTGAACAGCGTACAGCAAAGGCAGTAGAGGGAATGAACGCCGCAAAGGGATATTTCAAGAAGTGTATTGCATCTGCGATACGTATGCGTAAAATCCCCGAACTGATATTCCAGGCGGATAACTCGCTTGAATACAGTGCACACATTGAGGAAATTCTCGCAAAACTGCCCAAGCCTGTAAGCGAAAATGAAGAAGCTGTGTCGTCCGATGAGGAGGAAGGCAATGAAGATTGATGTTCAGCAGACCGCAGATTTTCTGAAGGAACACGACGATTATCTGATATTGATGCACGCCTCGCCTGATGGGGATACACTGGGCTGTGGTTCAGCGTTGTGCATTGCACTTCAGCGGCTTGGAAAACGTGCAAAGGCGGTATGTCCTGAAAATATTCCGTCAAGGTTTGACTACCTCTTTGAAGAGGTAAAGACTCAGGATTTTGAGCCGAAAACCATCGTCTGCGTTGACGTTGCCGATACAAAGCTGCTTGCCGATATGAAAGAAATCGGAGATAAAGCAGAGTTGTGCATAGACCATCACATCTCGAATACCGATTATGCACAGCGCACTCTGCTGAAACCTGACTATGCGGCGGCTTGCGAGATTATGTATGAGGTAATCACAGCGCTTGGCGTTCCTTTTGACAAGGCGCTGGCAAACTCCGTGTATACTGGCACGGCAACCGACACGGGCTGTTTTAAGTATACAAACACCACCCCTCAGACGCATATTATTGCCGCGGAAATGCTTAAGGCCGGCGCAGATATAGCGCATATCAACTACGTTATGTTTGATATGAAGACTCCAGGCAGAATTTCTCTCGAGCAGAAAGCGCTTGAAGGTATAAAGTATTTTGCCGACGGACACGTTGCTGTGCTTACAGTGCCGCTTGCGCTGATTGAGAGCATCAAGGATATCGACAATGACGATATCGGTGCGCTTGCAAATATTCCACGGCAGATTGCTGGTGTTGACATCGGCATAAGCGTTAAGGAAAAGAAAAGCGGAGTGTACAAGGCTTCGTTGCGTTCAAGCGAGCGGATTGACGTTGCAGAAATTGCGCAGAATTTCGGCGGCGGCGGTCACAAGAGAGCCGCAGGCTGTACTTTTGAAAACTGCACAATTGAATACGCTGTTGAAACAATCGGCAAGGCCTGCGAAGCTGCTTGCAGAGAAGCAGGTATTGTATGAACGGCATTATAGTAGTAAACAAGCCACAGGAATTTACATCATTTGATGTAGTGGCAATTGCACGGGGAAAAATGCACACGAAAAAGGTAGGGCACAGCGGCACGCTTGACCCAATGGCAACGGGTGTTCTTCCTGTGTTTGTAGGCGGGGCGACTAAAGCGATTTCGCTCGTTCCCGATACTGATAAAAGCTATCGGGCTGGGTTCAGATTGGGGCTTACCTCGGATACGCTTGATATCTGGGGAGAGTGCTCTGAGCAGCTTGATGTGAATATTCCGCACGAGCGGCTTGAACAGGTGCTGGAGCAGTTTCGTGGTGAAATTGAGCAGGTTCCGCCGATGTATTCTGCTTTGAAGATAAACGGGCAGAAGCTGTGCGACCTCGCAAGACAGGGAATAGAAGTTGAACGCAAGCCGAGGAAGATTACCATTTCCTCTCTGAAACTGCTTGAGTTTGACGGAATGAACGGCGTTATTGACGTGGATTGCTCTTCGGGAACATATATCCGCACTCTGTGCGACGACATCGGAAAATCCCTCGGCACAGGCGCTGTTATGACCAGCCTGTGCAGAACAAGAGCCTGCGGATTTGACTTGTCACAGGCAGTTACGATTGAGGATTTGCGAAGCGATAAAGAAATTCCGCTTATTCCTGTTGAAAGCGTGTTTGCTCCATACCGCAAAGTAGTGCTTGACGACGTGCAGTTAAGGCTGTATCTCAACGGAGTGCGGCTTGACGCTGACAGAATTGCAGACAAACCGTGCGATTGCACTTGTGATGAATACCTTACGGTGTATTCACAGCAGATATTCCTCGGAATTGCAAAAATAAACGCTGAAAATGAGCTTGTTTCCGTCAAGCGGTTCAGCAACGATTAAAATTGGTGAGATAATTTGATTAATATAACATACGGCTTTCCGCCGAAAGAGAAAACCGCAGTTGCGCTCGGCTACTTTGACGGGTTGCATCTGGGGCATATTGAAGTAATCGGCGAGGCTATGGCTTATGCGAGAACGCATAGTCCCGATATAGCGTCGGCGGTGTTTACATTCAATTGTGATACAACTCTTCCGAAGTTCCAGCAGCAGGAGGATATAATCTCGTTTGAAAACAAGTGTGAAATGCTTGAAAGAATGGGCGTTGATTATATTTTCGCACCCGATTTTGCAGAGGTGTGCACGCTGACGGCAGAAGATTTTGTCAAGGAAATACTTGTAAAGCGGCTGAATGCAGATTTCGCTTGCTGCGGAGGTAATTTCCGTTTTGGTAAGCACGGCGCAGGTACGCCCGACTTACTTACACAGCTTGCAGAGCAGTTCAATATGAGCAAGGTGCACATCGTGGACGATGTCTGCCTTGACGGCGCTATTATCAGTTCTACAAGAATCAGGGAGTTACTGCGTAAGGGCGAAATCGAACAGGCTAACCGTCTGCTTGGCTATGATATGTGGTTCAGGCTTGAAGTTGTACACGGCAACGAGCTTGGAAGAACTATGTCTTTTCCTACAATAAATCAGATTATCCCGAAAACAAATGTTGTTCCATTGCACGGAGTGTACGAAAGCAAGGTTGAAATAAACGGCAGAAAATATGCCGCAATGACCAATATCGGAACACGTCCTACGGTTACAAACAGCACAGAAACGGTTATGGAAACACATATTCCCGATTTCAGCGGCGATTTGTACGGACAGAAAATATCAATCTCGCTTTGCAGATTTATCCGTGCTGAACGAAAGTTTGACAGTATAAAGGATTTGAAAAATCAGATATCAGAGGATATCAAAAAAATCAGAAAGCCAGTCTGAGCAAATGCTCGGAATGCTTGATAGAAAGGCAGAGAAAAATGGCAGAAATAAGAACACGTTTTGCGCCTAGTCCTACGGGTTATATGCACATCGGTAACCTCAGAACTGCGCTTTACACATACCTTATCGCAAAGAAAAACGGCGGTAAGTTCATTCTTCGTATTGAGGATACCGACCGTGAGCGTTATATTGAGGGCGCAACAGAGGTAATCTACAAAACTCTCCGTGACTGCGGTCTTAACTGGGACGAAGGTCCCGATGTAGGCGGCGAGTACGGCCCGTATATCCAGAGCGAGCGTATGGGAATGTACAAGCGTTACGCTGAGGAGCTTGTTGAAAAGGGCGAGGCTTACTATTGCTTCTGCACCAAGGAGCGTCTTGACGAGGTTACCAAGGCACAGAAGGAAGCAGGCAGCTCTGCGATTATGTACGACAGACACTGCCGTCACCTCTCAAAGGAGGAAGTTCAGCAGAAGCTGAGCGAGGGCGTACCCTACGTTATACGTCAGGCTATCCCCGAAAGCGGAGCAACAACCTTCCACGATGAGATTTACGGCGATATCACAGTAGAAAATTCCATTCTTGACGACCAGATTCTTCTCAAGTCCGACGGAATGCCTACCTACAATTTCGCAAACGTAATTGATGACCACACAATGAATATCACCCACGTAGTACGTGGTAATGAATATCTTTCGTCCTCGCCGAAGTATAATCTTCTTTATGAGGCATTCGGCTGGCAGCCGCCTATGTATATCCACGTTGAGCATATTATGAAGGACGCTCAGCATAAGCTTGCCAAGCGTGACGGCGACGCTTCCTTCCAGGACCTTATGGAAAAGGGCTACCTTACAGAGGCAGTGCTCAACTACATTCTTCTGCTTGGCTGGGCACCCAAGGGCGAAAATGAGCTTTTCTCGCTTGAGGAGATGATTGAGGCATTCGACCTCAGCGGTATTTCAAAGTCGCCTGCCATCTTCGACGGCTTGAAGCTTAAGGCTATCAACGCACATTATATCCGTGCTATGAGCCCCGAGGCATTTGCGGCAAAGGCTGAGCCTTACATCAAGGAAGTAATCAAGCGTGATATTGATATAGCACTGCTTTGCGAGGGTCTTCAGCCCAGATGCGAGGTGTTCACCGATATTGCGGCACAGATTGACTTTATCGACGAACTTCCCGATTATCCGATTGATATGTATATCAACAAGAAGAGCAAGACTACCTGTGAAAGCGCACTTGATGGACTTCAGAAAATACTCCCTGTGCTTGAGGGCATTGAGGACTTCACCCGTGATACCATTCACACTGCACTTTTCAAGCTGGTTGAGGAGCTTGGCGTGAAGAACGGCTTTGTTCTCTTCCCACTGCGTCTGGCGCTCAGCGGTAAGCAGGTTACTCCATGCGGCGGCGTTGAGCTGTGTGCAATTCTCGGAAAAGAAGAAACGCTGTCGAGAATAAGAAAAGCAATAGACAGACTTTCTGCGTAATAACATAACAAATTCACATAAATTTCACTTATGCCGACTACAATGTAATAAGCAAGGTGAATTAACGGAGGCGGCGGTAGTATGATTGAAGTCAGAAATTTGTCGAAGAGCTACGGTTCAAAAACAGCGCTTGACAATATATCCTTTACTGCCGCAGACAGTGAAATACTGGGCTTTCTTGGACCTAACGGTGCAGGAAAATCCACAACTATGAATATCATAAGCGGCTATCTTTCGGCAAGCAGTGGCAGTGTGCTTATAGACGGCATAGACGTTCTTGACGACCCGATTTCAGCAAAAAGAAATCTCGGTTATCTTCCTGAACAACCGCCGCTCTATGCGGATATGACGGTTGACGAGTATCTGAGATTTGTATATTCGCTGAAGAAATGCAGATTTCCAAAGCGTTCACACCTTGAAGAAATCTCGGTGCTGACGGGAATAGAGAATGTCCGCAGTCGTGTGATACGTAATCTGTCAAAGGGATATCGCCAGCGTGTGGGACTTGCTCAGGCGCTTATAGGAAATCCCAAGGTGATAATTCTCGATGAACCTACCGTGGGACTTGACCCCAAGCAGATTATCGAAATCCGTTCGCTTATAAAAAAGCTTGGCGAAAGCCACACAATGATTTTGTCGTCGCATATCCTGACAGAGGTTCAGGCGGTGTGCGACAAGATAGTGGTAATCAACGAGGGAAAAATAGTTGCTGACGATACAACGGGAAATCTCTCAAAAACGCTTTCGTGCGACAGCAGACTTATTTTGCATATTGACGGCGCACAGACAGAGGTTAAAGCCTTGCTTGAACAGATTACCGATATAGAGCAGGTTACTGTTCTTCGTGAGATTGAAAAATCAGTATGGGAATATGAGGTTTACCCGAAAATCGGCAAGGATATAAGACGTGAACTGTTCAAGCGGCTTGCAGAACGCAGATTTCCGATTTTGATGATGCGTGGCAGTGAAATGTCACTGGAGGAGATATTCCTCCGACTTACAGCAGGCGGATATTACGAGAATGAATTCGGAGAGGAACACCAATGACAGCAATTTTCAAACGTGAATTTTCATCGTACTTTGTTTCTCCGCTTGGGTATGTTTTTCTGGCAGTTTTTTATGGGTTTTCGGGATTGTTTCTGTGGATGAATTGTCTTGCCGTGGGACAAGCAGATATGAGCGGAGTATTCGTACTGCTGTTCTACGTAATGGTAGTGCTTATTCCTGTGCTTACAATGCGCACTATGGCAGAGGACAAGCGGCAGAAGACCGACCAGCTTACGCTTACAAGTCCTGTAAGTCTTTTCGGGCTGGTTATGGGAAAATTCCTTGCCGCATTCAGCGTTTTCCTGATTGCAAGTGCGGCGCTTGTGGTGTATGCGATTTTCATTTCAGCGGCTGTTGAAGGAAATGCGGCATTTCCGTGGGTGTCATTCTGGGGAAACTATGCAGGAATTGTTCTTATGGGTGCGGTGTTTATCTCTGCGGGGATATTCATTTCCAACCTCACCGAAAATCAGATGATTGCGGCTGTGGGCGGCATAGGTGCAAATATTGTTTTGTGTATATTTGATTTGCTTACCAATTACGTTCAGCTTGAAGCCGTAAAGAATATTATAGCAAAGCTTTCTGTTTTCAACAGGTATTATGAATTTACATCAGGTATCTTCAGCTTTGAAAACGTTTTGTTCTTTTTAAGTCTTGTGGCTGTTTTCTTGTTTCTGACTATCAGATTTACAGAACGCCGCCGTTGGAATTAAGGAGGGGCTTGTGAAGAACAGATTTAAGAGAGGTGCGTTGTCAGCGGCATTTACTGTGGCATTTCTTGCTGTGGTTATTCTGCTGAATATAATAGTGGGTGTGCTGTCTGAGCGGCATAGTATGAAGGCAGACCTCACCGCAGACGATTTGTACACGCTTGATGAAACAACTAAAAATTATCTTGATAACCGCCTTTCACAGACAATTACAATAACCGTTCTGAACTCAGAACAAACGTTCAGAAATGACTCAAACAATCGGGTAATAAGTGAAATCCTGCAAAAAATGGAGATTGAAAGCCCGGATATAAGCGTTGAGTACCTCAATCTTGACCTTAACCCCAACTTCACATCAAGGTTTAAGAACGAAACGCTTGACACAAATTACATCGTTGTTGAATGCACTGAAACAGGCAGACATAAGGTGATTTCGCCGCTTGAATACTACGGTATAACAAGCGAGGACGCAATGCTGTACTATCAGTACTACGGAATGGTGCAGGGCTATTTCATTGAACAGGAAGTGATTTCCGCTATCCTGTTTACTGTGGACGAAAACCCGATAAGAATAGCTTTCACCGAAGGCTACGGCGAAACGGACAGCACAGCGCTGAAATCTCTGCTTGAGAACAACGGCTTTATCGTTGAGCCGCTTAATCTGCTTACCGTTGACGAAATCGACCCTGATATTGATTTCGTGGTTGTCCACGCACCTACCATTGATATGGACAACGAACAGCTTGCAAAGCTGGATAAATTCCTTGACAACAACGGAAATAACGGCAAAAGCATACTTTATTTTTCAAGCATTTCTCAGCCACGCACCCCGAATATAGACAGCTTTTTAAGCGACTGGGGTTTAAGCATCGGTTTTTCTGATATAGGTCAGTCAGACAGCAGCTATCTTGTAAGCAGTATAACACGGTTCCTGCATCTTCAGCAGGTGTGCGATACTCCGTTTACAGAGGGCGTTTACGGTTCTGACCTATACGCTCTGGGTGCGGATTTACGTCCTGTGTTTATGCTGGAAAATCCCGCAGTGCAGACAAGGGCGCTTATGAAAACCTATAACGGAGCGTTTCTCTATCCGCTGGATTACGGCAACAACGACTTTGATATCTCAACGGCAGAAAAAGGCGAATTCAACAGCGTGGCAGTTTCCACGAAAACTATCTCAAACGGCACACCAAGCAGAGTGTTTGCGTTTGGCTCTGACGCTCTTGCAAGCGGCTATCTGCTGTCGTATCAGAACGGTCTGAACAGCGAGTTCTTCACAAATCTGTTCAATATCATTTCGGGCAGAGAGGCTGGAATTACCATAAAGGAAAAGGTTCCGATAAGCGTAACATTTGAGATGAACGCTAAATCCGCCAATACTCTTGCAGTTGTTTTGTGCATAGTAATACCTGTTCTCATTGTTGCGGCAGGAATTATGGTATATCTGCGCAGGAGGCACAGATGATGAAAAAATCTCTGATACCTGTGATAATAACATCTGCGGCAGCGGTTTTTCTCGGCGGAGTACTTGCGGTAATTCTACTTGTTCCCGATAAGAACAGCGGAAATTCCGAAAGCGGTTCTTCGTTTTCACCTGTGGATTTCCTTGAGGAAGACGATTTGCAGTATCCCATAACAGCAGGCAGCAGAAAAGACCTGCTTTCGCTCACTGTAAAAAGGGCAGACGGCGAGCTTAGCATAACCCGTGAAAATTCAGACGCCGAGTTTTCTCACAAACTGAGCGGCTTGGGCAAGGTTGAGCAGAACAATGTCAGGGTGACATATCTTCTTGATAATCTTGCGGCGCTGATTGCCGTAAGGCTGGTTGAGGATAACCCCGAGGATTTGTCGAAGTATGGTCTGGATTCTCCCGTTGCGAAAGTATTCCTTGATTTTGAAGAAGGTCAGGATATCGAGATAGCTTTCGGCGGAAGAAGTCCCACTGATGACAAGCTGATTTACTGTATGGCGAACGGGTTTGTTTTCCTCGTAAGCTATAATCAGACAGAGGACATATTCTCACAGCCGAAGGATCTGGCAGAGTTAACGCTGATTTCAGATACCACTGAAAAACCCGAAAATATCACCATAATCCGTTCAGATTTCGTTGAGCCGATAACGCTTTCAAGCGTGGAATACGCTCAGGCAGACGGTGAACAGACTGAGGAGGGTACAGCATACAGGCTTACATCGCCGTACAGTCTGCCACTGAACGCTGACAAGGGAAAAAGGCTTTACACGAAGTTAATCCCGCTGACAGCAGACAGCTGTGAATATGTTGAAAAAACAGAAGAAACGCTTGCTCAGTGCGGATTTGATAATCCGACGGCTACAGTAACGTTCACATCCGATGGAGTTGAATATAAGCTGACAATCGGCAAAATGCTTCCAGACGGCAGCGGCTGGTATGCGATGACGTCCGACAAAGAGGGTATCTATTCGGTTAAAGGCAAGAATGCACTGTGGGCTGATTTCACGCTGGCAGAGGTTGTTGGTATGACGCCTTTTTCACTGCACATTTCAGCGTGTAAAACAGTTGAGGTTACAACATCTTCTGAAAGATATGTTTTCGAGAATAAGCAGAACAAATTCTATCTGAATGGAAATCCGACAGACGACAGTAAGTTCAGGGAATTGTTTGAAAATCTTTCGCAGATTACGTGTGATGAATTTTACACAGGCGAAATAAACGGTGAGGCGGCATTAAAGGTTCGCTTTACCTATAACAGTGATTATCAGGCTTTGTATGACAAAAGCTTTGATGAGTATTCTTTGTTTGCTGACAACGGCAGAAAATACATTATGACCATTAACGGAAATACGGTTTATAAGGTAAATGCTGTTTATGTTCAAAGGATATACGATAAATTAAGTTCAATGACAAAATGACAAGCGGCTGAAACAAACGGCAAAACCGCAAAAATACTGAAATGGAGGAATTTAAAATGGCAGACAATATTTTTTACTACAGAGGATTTCCGCTTCTCAGACAGGGAAATACTATTTTCTACGGCTGCGGCGGTGATATGTATGCTGCAAAGCTTACCATCAAGGATACAAAGACTCTTGCAGGTGAAGAAGTTCCCGATAAGGTAATGGTTCAGTTGCTGCCTAATCCCGGAGGCGATATGAACAAGGCACGCAGAGGCGATTTCAACGGACTTTACGAGGCTCTTGATACTGCTCATCTGTGGCTTTCTGAGGCATTATTCGGTTAAAAAATGAAGGGCAGATTTTTTTAAAATCTGCCCTTCATACTGTCGATAAAGCGCCATCTGCGTTGTCACCTAATCATCGCTTAGTTGGGCGGCGTCTGTGCCGCTGAAGTCGCCGCTTTGTTGCGGTGCGTCCTGCACCGCTTGGCGGCGACACTTGCTACTTCCGTGTAGTCCTTTGGCGATGATTTTGCAACTTCCGTGTTGCAGCCCATCGGCAGGCACAAACAGGAAGTTTGTGCGGTTGCCCCAAAAGCGGCACAGGACGTGCCGCAACAAAGGGCAACTGTGATAAGGCTAGCCACTGTATACGTTCCTAGCATCTGGCACCTTCACCTAGTCATCGCTTTGTTGGGCGGCGTCCTGCCGCCCTTTTGGCAATGACTTTGAGACGTCCTGTCTCGCCAGTCTGATTATCAACTTTTTCAACAAACTTAGGGCAAACTTTTTTTGAGTTTACCCTAAAGTTATGGAAAATCCTGTCGATATATAATATTGTATGGTGATTTTTTTAAAAACTTACATTCTGCTGTTATAGTAATTACCGACAAAAAAGTAAGACGGTCTGACCTTGTAGGAGGCAGTCCGTCTTATAATTTTTTAATCGCCTGTTGATTCTCTCAGAATAAGGCTGTGCGGCAGCATATATGTAGATGTATCCTGCTCCTCAGACTTGATGTTGGAAATCAGCTTGTCGATAACAGTTTTTCCCTGAAGATAGCACGGCTGCTCAACAGTAGACAGTCTTGGAATAAACATATGCGAATATGCTATGTTGTCAAAGCCGAAGAACAGAACGTCCTTTCCGACTGTTATTCCGTGCTGAACGGCATAAGCCATTGCACCGATTGAAATAGTATCCGAAATAGAGAAGATAGCGTCAGGCGGATTATCGAGAGCCATAAACTGCTCACACGCCTTAGTGCCTGTTTCAGGTTCATAGTCGCCGTAATAAATAAGGTCGTTGTCTATTTCGATGCCTGAATCCTGCAAAGCACGCACATAGCCGTTTTCACGGTCAACAGAGGACTGCGAACGAACTGATGTGGTAATAAGTCCTATGCGCTTCCTGCCCTTACCGATAAGATACTTGGTTGCGTCATAGCCCGCACGTTCGTTGTCTATGGTAACGCACAGCATATCGTTTATATCAAGTCGCTCAAGGCAGATTGCCATTTTGTAGCGCCTTGAAAGGTCACAGATGGTCTTGCTGTCAAGGCGTGGCGCAAGCAGAACTGCTCCGTCAACAGCCCTTGAAAACAGCATTCCAAGCAGGTGCATTTCATGTTCGGGATTGTTTCTAGTGGTTGCTATGAGAATGTCATAGCCCTGTGCATAAGCGGCGTCCTGCATACCACGGAGAATATCGTTAAGTCGGAGGCCAAGCGGTCTTAGGAAGACAACTCTGCCTTTCAACTCCTTGGCTCA
>JAZQBH010000182.1:0-2096 GCA_045545655.1 Oscillospiraceae bacterium | reverse complement strand
AGTAAGCACCGCACCACCTACCACAATTTTGCAGTTAAGATTGCGGCTGTGTATAAGATTTATTGTTTCTTCCATACTTCTGAGAGTTGTTGTCATAAGTGCGGAAAGTCCCACAAGACGGACATCATATTTTTCTGCGGCGTCGGCAACAGCTTCGTATTCAACGTCCTTGCCAAGGTCTATCACCTCAAAGCCGTAGTTTTCAAGCAGTGTTTTCACGATGTTTTTACCGATATCATGAACGTCGCCCTTAACAGTCGCAAGCACAACCTTGCCTCTGCTTTCGCTTTCGCCGCCGTTAGCGGAAATTGTTTTCTTAACAACGTCAGACGCCGCTTGTGCCGCACTTGCCGACTGGATAAGCTGAGGCAGGAAAATCTTGCCCTTCTCGAATTTTTCGCCAGCCTCGTCAAGCGCGGGGATAAGCATATCGTTGATGAGGGTCATAGGGTCTGTGCCGTTGTCGAGAAGCTTCTGTGCGGCATTAGCACACTCAGCTTTTAGTCCGCTTGCAACTGCGGCGGACAAGTCGCTGTTCGATTCTGAGGCTGACCCTGTGTTTTCGTAGGACTTCACTGACTGTATCAGCACCTTTTCGTCAGCGTAACGTGCTATAAAAGCAGTGCCGTTTTCGTCGTAGCCCGAAAGCAGTCTGAATGCTGAAACCGCACCAGCCATAGCCGCATTGTTGGGGTTGAGTATAGGCAGGTCAAGTCCGCTGGTCATCGCCATTGTAAGGAACGTTGAGTTTACAAGCTCACGGTTTGGCAGACCGAACGAAATGTTTGACACGCCAAGCACAGTTTTAAGTCCCAGTTCTGAACGTACTCTGCGCAGAGCCTCTAAGGTCTGCATTGCGCCCTCTTGTTCAGCGGAAGCGGTGAGGGTAAGGCAGTCGATAAACACATCACGCTTGGGAATGCCGTATTCCATTGCACGGTTGAGGATTTTTTCTGCGATTTCAAGACGCTTTTCAACACTATGAGGAATGCCATCCTTATCGAGAGTAAGACCCACGACAGCCGCACCGTATTTCTTTACAAGCGGAAGAACGGTATCAAGTTTTTCGTCCTCGCCGTTTACGGAGTTTACTATCGCTTTTCCCGAAACTGTGCGCAGTGCCGCTTCAAGAACTTCGGGGTCTGTGGTGTCTATCTGGAGGGGTGCTTCCGAAACGGATTGTATTGCGTCAACAGCCGCAAGCATCATTTCCTTTTCGTCTATATCAGGCAGACCTACGTTCACGTCAAGGATTTCTGCGCCAGCGTTGGTCTGCTCAATAGCTTGTTTCATAATGTAATCAAGGTCGTGCTTCTTGAGTGCTTCCTTGAACAGCTTTTTGCCTGTGGGGTTGATGCGTTCGCCGATAATACGGACGGTGTCAATAGTCACCACTGATGACGACGAACACACAGCTGACGGAATTTCAGCCTGTTGTCTTGAGTATTTGCGTCCCTGTAATCTTCCGCACACAGCCCTGATGAAATCGGGATTTGTGCCGCAGCAGCCGCCGAAGAATTTCACGCCAAGCTCTGACAGCCGTGCAACGCTGTCTGCGTACTCGTCGGGGGTGATGTTGTAGAGGTTGGTTTCGGGGTCGGGCAGACCCGCATTCGGACGGACGATAACAGGCAGGGTTGTCCAGTTGAGGATTTCCTTTACAATCGGCATAGCCTCATCCGGGCCGAGCGAGCAGTTCATACCGATAACGTCAGCGCCCAGTCCCTCAAGGGTAAGTGCCATTGACGCCGCAGTACAGCCCGTGAACGTGCGCATATTCTCCTCGAAGGTCATAGTGCAGATTACAGGAAGATTTGTGTTTTCCTTTGCGGCAAGAAGTGCGGTTTTCGTTTCAAGCAGGTCGGTCATAGTTTCGATTGCGATAAAGTCTGCGCCTGCCTGTGCACCCGCTGTCATCACTTCCTTGAACATCTCATAAGCCTCGCTTGCAGGCATATCGCCTGTCGGGCGGAGCATTCTTCCAAGCGAGCCTACATCAAGCGCAACCAGTGTGTCAGTGCCCGCACACGCTTTCCGTGCGATTTCAACTGCCTTGTGGATAACCTCGCTTACGGAGTAACGGCTTCCGCGGAGCT
>JAZQBH010000181.1:0-29686 GCA_045545655.1 Oscillospiraceae bacterium | reverse complement strand
GGAATATGGGCTGGATGAACGATATGCTCAGATATATGAGTATGGACCCGCTCGGCAGACCGTATAACCATAATCTTGTTACATTCTCGTTCTATTATGCGTTCTCTGAGAACTTCGTGCTGCCGATAAGCCACGACGAGGTTGTTTACGGAAAATGCTCTATGCTGGATAAGATGGGCGGTCCTCGTGAATACCGCTTCAACTCTATGAGAACATTCCTCGGCTATATGATGGCTCATCCCGGCAAGAAGCTGATGTTTATGGGTCAGGAGTTTGCTCAGTACAAGGAATGGAATTTCCAGGAGCAGCTTGACTGGGAGGTTCTTGAATTTGAGCCGCACCGCAAGTATCACGAGTTCGTGAAGGATATCAACAAGTTCTATCTTGAAAACGGCGCTTTGTGGGAATGCGACACCAGCTGGGAGGGCTTCCACTGGATTTCCGCCGAGGATAACCAGAACTCGGTTATCGCATTCAGAAGAATAGGCAGAGGCAGCGACGACAAGAACAAGAACGAGCTGATTGTTGTATGTAACTTCCAGCCTGTACGCCACGAAATTTACGAGATAGGCGTTCCGTATTATGCAGACTACGTTGAGGTGCTGAACTCCGACGATGTGAAGTACGGCGGAACAGGCATCACAAACGGCACGGTTACTGCAAAGAACGAGCCTATGCACGATGAGCAGTACAGAATTACCCTTGATATTCCGCCTATGTCTGTTATGTACTTCAGACCGCAGAATGTCCGTGACCCTATGGCTAAGGATGACGTTGTTACCAAGACTGAGGGAAAAGACGCTTCTGAGGGAAAAACCCAAACATCTGAAAAAACAAAAACTGCTGCAGATAAAAAAGCTAAAAAATAAGGAGGATTATAACTATGAACCATATTAAAAAGGAATGTGTTGCCATGCTGCTTGCAGGCGGACAGGGAAGCCGTTTGTATGCGCTTACACAGAATATGGCAAAGCCCGCTGTTCCGTATGGCGGCAAATACAGAATTATCGACTTTCCGCTTTCAAACTGCGTCAATTCTGGAATTGACACAGTGGGCGTGCTGACACAGTATCAGCCGCTGGTGCTTAACGAATATATCGGCAACGGTCAGCCGTGGGGTCTTGACAGAGCGCACGGAGGCGTGCATGTTCTGCCGCCTTACGAAACTGCCGCAGGCAAGGCTTGGTATTCGGGAACAGCAAACGCTATCTATCAGAATATCGGCTTTATCGACCGTTACAGCCCCGAATATGTAGTTATCCTGTCGGGTGACCACATCTACAAGATGGACTACTCCAAGATGGTTGACTTCCACAAGGAAAAGGAAGCAGACGCTACTATCGCAGTGCTTGAAGTTCCGTGGGAGGAAGCACCCCGTTTCGGTATTATGACCGCAGACGCAGAGGGTAAAATCATCGAGTTCGCTGAAAAGCCGAAAGAACCGAAATCAAACCTTGCTTCTATGGGTATCTACGTGTTCACATGGGAGAAGCTTCGTAAGTATCTCATTGAGAATGAGAACGACGAGGGCGCAACCAAGGACTTCGGTAAGAACATTATCCCCGCTATGCTCGACAACGGCGAGAATATGGTAGCTTACCACTTCGACGGCTACTGGAAGGACGTCGGAACTATCGACTCCCTGTGGGAAGCTAATATGGACGTTCTCGACCCGAAGGTTCCGCTTGATCTGCTTGACGACAGCTGGAAGATTTATTCACGCAACCCTGTAATGCCTCCTCACTACTCCGGTCCTAACAGCAAGATTCAGAATTCGATGATTGCAGAGGGCTGTGAAATCGACGGCGCAATTGAGTTCTCCGTATTGTTTGCGGGCGTTACCGTTGAAGAGGGTGCAATCGTTCACGACAGTATCATTATGCCGAATTCTGTTATCAAGAAGGGTGCAGTTGTTGAATATGCAATTGTCGGCGAAAACTGTGTAATCGGCGAGGGTGCGCACATCGGTGAGCGTCCTGAGCAGGTTGACGACAAGGCACAGTGGGGCGTTGCTGTTATCGGACATAATGTAAATGTTTCGGATAAGGCAGTAGCTCCGCCAAAGGCTATGATTTCAAAGGATATATAAGATAGGAAGGGAGTTGGTTGAAATGGCAAGTATGGCTAATGTATTAGGTTTGATTTTTGCTAATATGCACGAGGAGAACCTCCCCGAGCTTACTAAGGCAAGAGCGATGGCAAGCGTTCCGTTTGCAAGCAAATATCGTATGATAGATTTCCCGCTGTCCTGGATGGTTAATTCCGGTATAACACAGGTTGGCGTTATCACAAAGAGCAATTACTATTCGATGATGAACCACCTCGGTATGGGTTCTGAATGGGACCTCGCAAGAAAGACCGGCGGTTTACATATCCTCACACCCTACGGCAGAGAGGGCAGAGGAATTTATCGCGGCAGACTTGAGGCTCTTGCAGGTGCGGCTGAGTTCATTCAGGAGAGCAACGCTGAGTATGTTGTTCTTTCAGACGGCAACGTTGTTGCAAACATCGACCTCAAGCCTATCGTTGATTTCCACGAAAAGCGCGGCGCAGATATTACCTGCGTTTATGGTGTAGAAAAGCTGACCGAAGACAGAGCAGTGCATCAGACTGTATTCGGCGTTGACGCTGAAAACGTAATTTACGATGTAATGTCAAAACCTGCTATCAGCGGCGAAATGAACGTTGCACTCAACATCTACGTGATGAAGCGCAAGTTCCTGCAGGATATTATCCGTGAAAGCGAGTGCAGAAGCCTTTACAGCTTTGAAACTGATATTCTCCAGCGCAAGCTGAAGGAGTACAAAATTCTCGGCTACAAGTACGACAAGTACTTTGAGATTATCGATTCTATCAAGACCTACTATGGTGCTACAATGAAGCTGATGGACAGAGCGGTTTCCCGTGATGTGTTCAACCTCAAGAAGCCGATTTACACACGTGTTCGTGACGTAGCACCTGCTAAGTACGGCATTGACTGCTGTGTTAAGTCCTCTATGATAGCAGACGGCTGTATCATCGAGGGTACAGTTGAGAACTGCGTTCTCTTCAGAGGTGTTAAGATTGCAAAGGGTGCGGTTGTTCGCAACAGTATCATTATGCAGAACACTGTAATTGAGGAAGGTGCAACATTCTCCAACGTAATCGCTGATAAGGATGTTGTAATCTCCGCAGGACGTTCCATTACAGGCTCGGTTGATTATCCTGTATATATCAGCAGAGGAGCTAACGTATAATCTCAAATCGACGATAAAGCACCATCTGCGGCGTCAGGCAATTTCTCGCCGATTTGATTAGAAGTGGCGATAAAACACAACTTAATAATCAGAAATCCTCCGTCGTCTGGCGGAGGATTTTTTGTTACTTAAAAAGTACAAAATCTGCAAAAACTTTTAAAAACCTATTGACAAAGGTTGTTGTTTGTGCTATAATTGTATTAAGAGTTGTGAAAACACCACTTGTTTCAGCGGTGGGGATAAGAAGTATTGCGGCAATACGCAAAATATTCAAGCATCGGGAGGAGTATAAAATGAGAAGACATCTTGCATTCTGGAAATATGACGAGGGCGTTTATCTTGATAATCAAGAGGTATATGAAAACGTCTGTATAGAAGAAAATCGGGTTGAGGGGCTTTCTGCCCTGCCCGTTGCTGAAATACTCAGCAGAGTGAACGAGGTTTTCAGCGACTACGACCAACTTGATGAATGCACCTACGAGGGCGAACAGGGCGACTTCACGATACTTACAACAGAACAGTCGGTGCTGTTTGACTGTGGCTTTGCTATGCCCGAGGCGGATTTAAACAAGATTATCGACATTATGCTTGAATTTGATTGTCCACTGTATGACCCGCAGATTTCAGCCCGTTTCGACGGAATGTGAAAGATTTTACTGAAAGGAGAACTAAGTATGAATGGCGAAATTCAACAGATGAGCAGCGTAGTATGCTGTGCCAGAAAAGCCATTTGTGATAATAAAGATATAGAATTTACTCCAAGTGAATATGTGTTGTCAATAAAGTTTGTTTTCTCTTCTCCGTTTACGGTATGGGGGACAAAAGAGGCGGATTCCGTTCAGAAATGGTATGATATCTGCCGAAAGCGTGATTTGTGTGATATCAGATTTATTGTTCCCATCAGCACAGACCAAAGACCGATACTGGGATTTGCAAACACTTCGCAAGGTGCAATAGTATGTTTATGGAAAAACGGAAAAGCCTCGTGTTTTACTCCTGAATGGGATTTTGATAGAAACAACAGAGGCTGGAATATCATTTACAGTGAACAATGTGATATAAAAATACCTGAAAGCGGAATCGCATATCCGAACAAATCGGAAGAATTTAAAGCGGTATTGCTGGAAATAGGCAAATTCGCTGAAAAGATTGGTTTTCCTGAATTTTCTGGTGTTTTCCATAAGGCTTATAAAGGATTGTGTGATTTCACAAAGGTAGAAAATCATCGTATTCCGGAATGTATTCCTGATGAGTTCAAGGGGATATATTATGCAGTAGAAACTGCCGATGTATTCGGTGCTATGGGTTCGTGGAATGACTCTCCGCCGTGCAGTGCTGCAGAAATGGGATTGGAAGAGGAATATAATACCTTGTCAGACAGACTGCTTGAACAACTGAGATATAATCTTATGTATGTTGTTAATCAATCTTGGAAAAAGAACTGACGGATATTTCAGAGGTGAACACTATGGAACTTATCAAAGATATCAGAGAAAACAGATTTGGCAAAATGGAAGGCAAGGTTTATTTTGAATATCTGGGAGAATATATCGGTTTGCGTTTCAAAAAGGATATTCCAATGGATTATGTAATAAAAACGGCGGAGAAGATGAACGCTTTAACCGAGGATATTATGAATAAACTTTTTGAATGTTCCATTATTTACTGCCGTGAAAACCTTGAAGAAAGGGAATATCTCAAAAGGAAGATACGGCTTGACAAGCTGGAGAAACCATCTGATATTCTTAAATATATGGAAATAAACGGGCTTATTGTAAATCTGCCTGAGGATATGTCTAAGGTTGCCGTAAACCTTGAGGGCAGTTGTGACTGGGAGGAAGAGGACGGCATTCAATGGCTCATCAGGGACGACGCTGTTGTATACACAGGTCCGTGGGCGGATATAAATATCTGGCGGAGCAAGGTTCGTGAAGAAGGCTTTTTGAACTATGCAGGAGATAATTATCTGTAATCAGGAGGTACACCAATGAACAAAATTTTATCAGAAATAAAAAGCACTATGCTTGAATGCGTAGAAAAATATCTGACCGACATTTCTCTTGAAAACCTTGAGGATAACGGCGACATATTCTATATGAACGGCAAGAACGGAACGGAATTCGACTGGTTTGTAAACGACCACCTCTCCGATTTTATGATGTTCTACAATGACAAGGATAATATGGGCGCTGTTAAGGCAACGCTCTACAACGATGGCGGCTTGCTGATATATGTCTACGGAGAACGTGGAAAATCCATCGTCAAGGAAACTGAAATTGAAATAAGCGCTGAACTTGAAGATATTCTGTCACTGGCGGCACTGCTGAAAAAAGAAATGGACGACAAGAACATTTTCGACAAGAGCATAAATCTCCTTGCCGCAGCCCCCGACCCCGACAGCGATAAAATCAATCAGTTCCTTTCAGCCGCAAATTACTTTGCGGAGATGAAAGAACGGAAAATTATGCTGGGTCAGATTGCCTTTGTGTCAAAGAAAATCACGGAAGAGGGCTGGAAGGTCGGCTATATGTACCGTGACGAGCCAAACTACGAAGACGAAAGCGGTTGGGTGTTTATGGCAGGCAACGAGGACGATGAGTATACTGCCGATGAAAACAACATTCACGTGATGAGCGTGCATAGCGCTATGCAGTTTGACGATACCGTCTGGAAATACATAACCGCCCCTGTGGGAACAAGACTCATCAGAATTTCAGAAACCGAGTTCGAGCCGGACGATAACACCAAGGAAATCTTTATGTATAAAGGCTGATTTCCTTTCCGTGTATTAGTGGATTTGTGGATTAAATGAAAGGGATTGCTGTGAGAAATTTTGAGGGGTTCAGTTTGTTTGATGTGCACAACGCACTATATTTCGATAGTACGATGAATAGCAACAACGCATTGGAAATTTATGAACTGCTTGAAACGGACAAACAATCCATATTGCTGAAACTCAAAGAATTTACCCCCGAGGATTTATGGTATAGCCAGTATTACTGGTTTTTGATTATTATGCAGGAGAGAAATGCATGGGGTCTGGCTGATTATGAACAGCAGAAATTCAGAATATTGGATAATATGGACCAGTACATTCAGATAGATTGGAATATCATTGAGAAACTGGAACAAGCAGTGCAGAATTAAAATCTGCAAATAGTGGATAACAAGTAAATCCCCCGTAAAGGCGTGCCGCCTTGGTCAATTCGTAACAAATGTTGTTGCGAACACAGGTTGGCACTCGATAGTGAAAAAACTTCTTTTTCACTATCTTGCTAATCACGGGGGATTATTATGTTTAATTCAGCTTATGTTTTTGAAAGGTGATTCCAGCCGCCCTCTCTGATTATAGTAGGGTAATCCTTGTAGCAGATGTCGAGGTCAACGTCGCCCTCAATTCCCGAAACAAGCCCTGTGGCGCTGTACTGCCAGATTGAATATTCACCCTGATATGTAGGCTCGGTTACGTACCATTCAGCAACCGCAACATCAAATTCAGTGAGATATTCCATCATAAGATTTTCGTTAAGCCAGTTCTTATATGAATAGAGCATAGGGTAATAGCCGCCGTTTTTCAGCTCCTTCATAAAGATGTTCGCCATTCGGGTGAGCTGGTATTTTCCGAGCTTTTCCTGAGAGGGGTCTTCAAAGTCGAACATCAGCGGAAGGTCAATTTCGTAGGGGGCAACCGTTTCCATAAAGAACTGTGCCTCCTGACGAGCCTCCTCGTCCGTCCACGCATAGCAGTAGTGGTAAACACCCACGTAAAGCCCCGCTTTCTTTGCCGCCTGAATATTATAGTGGAACATCTTGTCTACCTTATCCGTGCTGTATGACGAGCGGATTATCGCAAACTTAACACCCGACTTTGCAACCTTTTCCCAGTCGATTACGCCCTGCCACGAGGAAACGTCTATTCCCTTCATACCGTTGGTCATACTGTATTCGATCGGGGCAGTCTGTTCTTCGCGGTAGTCGTAATGTCTGCCCGTGTCATAAGCGCCGAAAATCGCACCTGTTTCACGGCGGAAATCTGCGGTTTTTTCTATGGCAAGCGAGCCGCTTGTAAGCAGTATTCCCGACAGCACGCAGGCGCCTGCAATGGAAATTCTTCCGTTGAGTGTGGTTTCTATTTTACCGCTTATTGAAAGCTGACTGCCTTCATAAGAACGCACAATGCCCGTTACCGTCATCGCAGATGAACGTGGAACAGCCATATCGCCGTAGCTGAGGATTTTTCCGTTCTTGTAGATGTTGGTAAATCCGCCGAAAGCCGCCGCCGCACCGCTGTGCGAAGTGAATACAGCGGATATATCATTGGTAGCACTCGGGGTAGCGGCAAACGTGCCGTAATTTTCAGCGGTGCTTCCAGTGTTCGTAATCAGTCTGCCCGAGGTTGTAAGCGAACCCTTTGGGGCGATAATCAACGCACCATTGATGGTGAGATTTCCGCCCTGATACACGTTAAGCGCACCGTTTTCTGCAATGTACAGCGTACTGGAAGCGGGCAAGGTGAAGTCGCCGTTTTTGGCAATCTTCATTTCAGAGCTTATATGGTATTTCGTATTTTCCTTGAACTCGCTCTTTCCGTCCCAGTGTATGTAATCAGATAAATCGGGGGCGGTGAAGGCGGCGTCCTTGTCAGCAGCCTCGGCGATAAGCGTCACGGCAGAGCTGTCTGCGACAGCCCCTGTGTGGTTTGTGCCGCTCAGTAGTAAAGCAAATGCAAGCGTAAATGAAACTGCGTTTTTTAACGTTAGTATTTTTTTCATAATTCCCTCAATTCTGTCGGTGGTTGTACGGAATGAGTGCTATGAACAGAGCATAGCTTTGTGATTTTATTATCTCATATTTCACAGGATTTGTCAAGAGGAAAATAGTCCCATAAACAAGAATGCCGCCCCTTTATCGGAGCGGCAGATGTGTTTTCTGAAACTGTTTACTCGCCGATTACGCTTACGGGGTCAACCCAGTTTCCGTTCTGCTTTACTTCAAGGTGAAGGTGCGGCGGCTGAAGCTGTTCAGCCTCGTTGGTACTGCCTGTTCTGCCGATGATTTCACCCTGCTTTACCATTGCGCCAGCCTTTACGTCAAGCTCTTTTGCAAGGCCGCAGTAGCGTACTTCAAGTCCGTTTGACTGCTCTACGGTAACACACACTCCCCATACGGTTGAACTGTCTATCATCTTTACAACCCCCTCTGACATAGACTTTACCTCTGTGCCCTCGGCGCAGAGAATGTCACAGCCGTCGTGGGTTTTCCATACGCCGAGGGTTTCAGACTTGACAAGCTCACCGTTGCTGAACGGGTGAGAAATTTCGCCGTTTACAGGCATAATGTTGCCGACAACTGGAGTGACGGGCTTGTTGACCTGCTCGCTTGGCTGGGATTTTTCCTCGTCCTTTGCGGAACTGCTCTCCTTGGGAACATTGCTCACATTGTTGTTTACGGGTGCGTCAGGTGTGCTGAATGAATAGGTATACACATAGTCAGAGCTGTCTGACGACGTGGGAACAAGTCCCTTGGTTGTGCTTCTGTACGCCGCAAACAGCGACACTGCCACAGCCGTGACTCCCAGTGCGGAGGCAACCCCCATAAGCTTCATATTACTGCGTTCTTTTCTTCTCATAGTTTTTTCCTTTCCACTGATATCCAATGTGTTTTGCACGATTGGCTGAATTGCCGTAAGTCAACACCGTTTTGGCCGGAGTAATCCGACTTTACGATATTTCCTTGCTGAGGGTAGTTTTGCCAATTCTGTGAAAAGTATACATAAAATTATCATAACTTCTGCAAGAGAAATCTGCGTAGAAATAATTTGTTTATAATGCACAAAAAGGGGTGAGTTATATGCTGTAAGGCTTGAAAAATATTAGGAAATGTAGTATAATAAAGAATGGATTATAGTAAATCTTTTTTAGCGGCGGCTGTGCGTTCTGTACAGGAACAATACAGCTGAAAAAAACGATACAGACGGAGGTGTGATTATGGACGTTTTTATGGCACGACAGCCGATATTCGACCTTGATAATCACGTTTATGCCTATGAGCTGCTGTATCGCAGCAATGCCGAAAAGAACGAATACACGGGCGTTTCGGGCGACGAAAGCACGGCGAACGTGTTTACGAATACATTCTTCGGACTGGACGTGAAGAACGTTATCGGAAATGCCAGAGCGTTCATAAACTTCACGGAAAATTTGCTTCTACGTGGAATACCTAAAATGATTTCGCCTGAAATACTGGTGATTGAGGTTCTGGAAAATCAACTGACAAGCCCTGCACTGCTTGAAGCGGTGGAGGACCTGCGTGAGCGTGGCTACACGATAGCTCTTGATGATTTTCAGTATTCCAATGCATACAGCGAGCTGTTTCAGCTTGGTGATTTAGTGAAGATAGATTTCCGCACGCCAAGGCAGTATATTGAGGAAACTGCATACATCTGCCGCTATTCCAACAAGATAATGCTTGCGGAAAAAATCGAATCCTACGAGGAATTTGAGTATGCAAAAAGTCTGGGTTGCACGTTTGCGCAGGGATACTATTTTGCAAAACCTGTGATGATGACAGGCCTGAGCTTTCAGCCGTTACCTGTAAATCTGTTTGAAATTATCAGATTGCTCAGCACAGCAGATATTGAAATCTATGAGGTTGCAGAGGTTATTTCAAGGGACAGCGCACTTACTCAGAAGATACTCAGGCTTATAAATTCCGTGTATTTCGGAGTGCCTAACAAGGTGTCGTCGATAAATCAGGCGATACTGGTGCTGGGACTTGATTGTCTGCGTGAGTGGATTTATCTTATCGGTATGCAGAAGGTTATGCGCAATGAGAACACCGAGCTAAGCCGACTTGCACTGCACCACGCAAAATTCTGCAAGAAAACGTCTGCTCTTATCCCCGAAGCGGAAGATCAGGAAGACGCTTTCTACCTTATGGGACTTATGTCTATGCTGGTGTTTGCGGGCGAAAAGTCGCTGGCGCAGATGCTTGAGGAATTTCCGCTTTCGGACGAAATCAACAACGGACTTATGATGCGTGGCGGCTTGTACAGCGATGTGCTTGAGCTTGCACTGTCCTACACAAAGGGTTACTGGAACGTTGTTGAGGATATTTCCGCCAAATATGATATAGAGAATACACAACTGCAGGAAATTTTCCTGGAGTGCACAACAGAAGTTGAACAATGCGGGCTTATCTGATGGTTTAAGCTTGTAAATTTGTTTCAGAGGGAAGATTATGGGATTTTTTCTTGATGATATAGACAGCGATCTGTGGCAGTACCTTAAAAACGCAGGAAAAAGCGTGGTGCTGTACGGAATGGGCAACGGTGCAGAGAAGATAAAGAACGTGCTTGACGAGCATGGAATTCCGCTGGCAGACATAATGGCAAGCGACGAGTTTGTTCGTGGACACAGCTTTCTCGGCTACCGTGTGAAAACGCTTGCAGAAATTGAGCAGACGTATGACAATTTTGTAATCCTCGTATGCTTCGGCACGCAGATTCCCGAGGTGATGGAGCATATCAAGGGAATTGCCGCAAAGCACGAGTTGTATGCGCCGAATGTGCCTGTGGCTGGCGAGGGTCTGTTTGACCTTGAATTTGCACGTGCTCACCGCAAGGAAATTGAAGAGGTTATGAAGCTGCTTGCAGACGAACAGTCTAAGAAAGTGTTTGAAAATGTAATCCGCTATAAGCTGAGCGGAGAGCTGAAATATCTCTACGAGGTTGAAACTCCAGCAGAGGAGAAGTTTGACCTGCTGCAGATAGGCCCCGAGGAAATCTATGTAGATTTAGGCGCTTACGACGGCGACACAATGATTGAGTTTCTCAACGAAACGTCTATGCAGTTTACAAAGCTGTACGGAATGGAGCCCGACTCACGCAGTTACCGCAAGATGAAGCGCAGACTTTATATGATAGGCTCGGCGATTATGGAGCTGTACAACTGCGGTGCGTGGCACGAGGATACTACCGTTAATTTCAGCTACAGCAGAGGCCGTGGCAGTACCGCTGTTATCATTACCGATAAGGACGAAGCCGAAAAGGAAACAGGCAGAAAGCACGGCACAGCACGTCTGCGTGAAGTGAAGATGATGAAAACTGACACGATGCTCAGAGGCTCGGCGGCAACATATATAAAAATTGACGTTGAAGGTGCAGAGGCAAACGCACTCAAAGGTGCAGAGCAGACCATCAGGGAGTTTTCGCCGAAGCTGAACGTTGCACTCTACCACAGAAACGAGGATATGTTTGAGCTTCCGCTGATGATAAGCCGTATGAACAGAAAGTACAAGCTGTATATGCGGCATCATCCGTATATTCCTGATTGGGATACCAATTTATATTGCATTTAAGGAGCGGCTATGAAGATTGTATTAGGAATTATATTGGTCACCCTGCTGATGGCGGCGCTTGGGTTGTACCTGTTTTTTATGCTGAATTCTCACGACCTTATCTACTGCGGCGACATCGCACAGGTATCGGGAAACAGGGTGTTTATCACACGAGTGTACACATCAGACCTTGACGCCGACGAAACGCTTGCGGAAATCGTGGCGCTTATGAACGACAAGGATGACGGTCTGATTACGGCAGAGGAAATGACCGAAATCCTCGCTACATATCAGAATATCATCTATGCGCCCGTGGTTATGATGTATCTTGAACAGAAGGACACTAACACGTTTGTGCTGTCGGGCAGTGTGTATAACGGTCTTGATGAAGAGGGCGAGCCTACCGAGCCTGACTACAAGTACAAAAACCTTACGCTTACGGCTGGCATTGCAACAGGCGAAATTCTTGCGGCTCAGAATATTTATCCCGATGACATTGACGAGGAGGACGGCGAGCCTGAATTCAAGGAGCGCCTGAAGGTTGTTGAGCCTATCCTCGTGAACGATAATCAGGGTGCGGCTTTTGCGTTTAACGACTGCGACAGCTTCAGAATGGTGTTCAGCACCACTGAAGATAAGCCTGCGGCGGTTACTGTTGCGCTTACCTACGATGTTCAGGCGGAAAATCCCCTCAACTTCACCTCGCTTTCAGACGGTGCAATGGGAATGACTATCACTGCCGCTTACGATGAAAGAGGAAACGTAGTCCCCGAGGTTGAAATGAGCAGAGTGTTCGTTGCCGGTGAAGTTGTTGAAAGCTGATAGCTTAAACACAAACCCACATTTTGAATAACAAAAAGGCACGGTGCTGAACCGTGCCTTTATTCTGCGTTTAAATCAATCAGTTAGCTGACAAGTCTTGAATTAGTCATTTCCTTGATTTCATAGAGGTGATTGTCAGCCTGCTGTACACCGTCGTTGTAGGACTGTGCCAGCTTTTCGGGGTCTTTCTCAAACTTTGAGATTGCGGGAAGAGTCGGGCGGATAATAACCGCACGTCCCTCGGATTCAAGCTGTTCCATCAGAGCGACGTTCTTCTCGTAGCGGTCAACTCTTGACATACAGGTTTCGATGAAGTTGGGGTAGTTCTTGTACATCGTGTTGATTACCGCCTTGAACTTCGAATAGTCTGTAGGGGCGGTTACCTTGCCGGGCTTTGTGAGAACTATCACCAGTCTGTCACAGCCCTGTTCAAGTGCACGCTCAATCGGAATGGAGTCCGCAAGACTGCCGTCAAGGTAATGCTTGCCGTCAAGCTCAACAGGGTCGCACAGCATAGGCAGAGAGCAGGTTGCCTTGAGAATGGTAAGCAGACGTTCGGGGTTAGTATCCTCGGAGAAGTATTCCGCCTCGCCTGTTTCCATACAGGTGCAGACATACTCGGTAAACTCGCCGTTCTTTACAGCGTCAAAATATGTATCAAAATCGAACGGAAACTGCTTGAACGGGTATTCGTAAGCCATTTTGTCGAGGTTGATAAGCTTGCCCGAATGGAAAAGCTGACGGAAACCGTAGTAAGACTGGCTTCTCGGAACATTTATCATATTTCTGGTGCGTCCGCTCTGGTTGGAAACGTAGCTCATAGCGTTTCCGCCGCCTGCTGAAACACCTATAACATAAGGAAAGGAAATCTCGTTTTCCAATAATCTGTCAAGAACGCCCGCAGTAAAAATTCCACGCACTGCGCCGCCTTCAAGTATAAGACCTGTTTTCATAGTTCTGTCATCTCCCTTTGCGTATACTTCAATACTGTTGAAATGTGTTGTCTTGTTTTGTTATTCCTTATAATCGGTTAGTTGATAGTACTTTAATATAGTGTATTACTCTACATTATCAATTCTACCACTGAAACGTTAACTTTTTGTGAACTTTATAAAGGGACAATATCGTGATTTGTGTAGAAAAAACCAAGCTGTTTTGTTGGTTTTTTGTTAGTTTGCAACAAAACAACAGACCGTTTTTTCTGCATATTGTATAATTGCAATATAACGGAATTTCACAAAATCACGGGTGTTGCAGGCTGTCAGCCGTTTCAGACGGCAATTGACTAAGAAAAGCAAAGAGGCTGTATGCTACGTTACAGCCTCTTTTTTGTAAGTCTGTTTTAAAGCTCTCAGATGGAAGCGGAGTAGTTGGGTGCTTCCTTTGTGATGTAGATGTCGTGGGGGTGAGATTCCTTAAGACCTGCGCCTGTAATTCTTACGAACTCAGCACGCTCCTGAAGCTCAGGGATTGTAGGACAACCACAGTAACCCATACCGCTGCGGATACCGCCCATAAGCTGGAAGATAGTGTCAGCCACAACTCCCTTGTAAGGAACACGGCCCTCAACACCCTCGGGAACAAGCTTCTTGGACTTGTCCTGGAAGTATCTGTCGGCAGAGCCCTTCTTCATTGCCGCAAGGCTGCCCATTCCACGGTATACCTTGAAGGAACGTCCCTGATAGATTTCAACATCGCCAGGTGCTTCCTCGCAGCCGGCAAGCAGAGAACCGAGCATAACAACATTCGCACCAGCTGCAAGAGCCTTAACGATGTCGCCCGAATACTTGATACCGCCGTCTGCGATAATCGGAACGCCATACTTAGCCGCAGCGCAAGCGCAGTCGTAAACTGCTGTAATCTGCGGAACACCGATACCTGCAACCACACGTGTAGTACAGATAGAGCCAGGGCCGATACCAACCTTTACAGCGTCTGCGCCAGCCTTGATGAGGTCCTCGGCGGCAGCTGCTGTTGCAACGTTACCAGCGATGATAGGTGTGTCGGGGAATGCGTTCTTAATCTTGTCGAGTGTAACCATAATGTTCTTGGAGTGACCGTGTGCGGAGTCAAGCACCAGCACGTCAGCCTGTGCCTTGATAAGCGCACCTGCTCTGTCGAGAACATCAGCTGTAATTCCGATAGCCGCACCGCACAGCAGACGACCGCTTGCGTCACGTGCTGTATTGGGGTACTGAACGGATTTTTCAATATCCTTGATTGTGATAAGTCCCTTGAGGAAGCCGTTGCCGTCTACAAGCGGAAGCTTTTCAATCTTGTGTCTTCTGAGGATTTCCTGTGCCTGTTCAAGGGTAGTGCCTACTGGTGCAGTGATGAGGTTTTCCTTTGTCATAACCTCGCCGATTTTCTGCTCAGGGTTGTCGATAAAGCGAAGGTCACGGTTGGTGAAGATACCAACAAGCTTGCCGTTTTCAACAATCGGCACACCGCTGATTTTGTACTTGCCCATAAGTCCGTCGGCATTCTGCACGGTGTCATCGGGTGAGAGGAAGAATGGGTTTACGATAACTCCGTTTTCAGAACGCTTAACCTTGTCAACCTCGTCAACCTGCTGTTCAATCGGCATATTCTTGTGAATGATACCAATACCGCCTTCACGGGCGATTGCAATAGCCATTCTGGACTCTGTAACGGTGTCCATAGCGGCGGTCATAATCGGTGTATTGAGGGTTATAGTCTTTGTAAGCTTGGTTGTGGTGTTTATCATATTGGGGGTAACATCGCTTTTTGCAGGGATAAGCAGAACGTCGTCAAACGTAAGGCCTTCCTTGATGAATTTCTCATTAAAATTACAATTTAACATTTTATCTTCCTCTCTCTTTCTTGTGTAATATTATACCTATTATACAACAAAAATTTCATTTTTTCAAGTCCCCGAAATAAAGAAAAATATACAAATATCGACGAAAATTTTTTAAGTGTTTGGAACTTTTCACCGCAAATATAAAAAATGTATGAAAATTCGCTTTACCTATTGACTTAATTGCGATTTTATTATAAAATATATATGTATGACTTTTTCAGAGGGCGGTTTTCTGCCCCAAAGGAAGGACTTTTTTGATGGCTAAATTATCTGTGCGTGAACCGCACAAGGTTTATATAGAACGTTTGATTTTTATGGCGGCGCTTGCGGTGCTGTCGGTTTGTATGCAGGGAATAAGGGCGGCGGTTGTGTGCGTTATGAGCGTGGCATTGTGTATGCTGCTTGACGCTGTGTGTTGCCGTATCCGTTCAATTCCCTATGAAATCCGCTCCCCCGAAGTTCCGTTCTGGGGACTTGCGGCGGCACTGATGATGCCATCGTCGGTGTCTTATTGGATTGTACTGCTGTCGGCGGTGATATGCATAGTTGTGGGCAAGCACCTGTTCGGCGGCTCGGATAACATAGTGTTCTGTCCGCCGGCAATTTCAACGGCATTTCTGATGATCTGCTATCCTGCGCAGATGCTTTATTTCCCGAAATATGGGGTAAAGCCGCCTGTATTCGGCTCTATGGAGGCACTGCCCGCACGTTCGGCGGAGTATTCGCTGAAGCTTGGCATTGCCCCTGTTGACAGCTACGGCGAAATACTTATGGGACTTGTCCCTGCGGCAATCGGAACGGCATACATACTCGTTATCGCCGTATGCGGAGTGAGTATGATTATCCGCCGTGCAAACAGCGGCTGTGCGGTGCTGGCGTGTATTGTAACTGTGGGTGCACTTGCGTTCTTCTTTCCGAGGGCGGATATAAGCGGCTTGCAGTCGATGTTCTACGAGCTTACATCGGGATATATTATGTTCGGAGTGGTGTTCCTTGCGGCAGAGCCTTACCGTATGCCCGAAAAGCCTATCGGCTGTGTGCTTTATGGCATTGTGCTGGGATACATCACAATGATGTTCAGAATTTTCGGTCAGACAGAGGGCAGTTTTCTGTTCGCTCTGCTGATTACAGGTGCGGTTGCAAGCGCATTTGACAGAGTGGTTGAAAACCTCTCCTACTGGAAGAGAACCTACCTCAACTCGTTTGAGAAAAACAAGATTCAGGTTGAGCAGAAAAAGTCTGAGCCCAAGCAGAATGTAGTTGTGGCAGAAGGCGGTGCGCCAAGCGGAATACCGAAGCTTACCGACACACAGGAGATTGTTCTCCCCGATAAATACCGCTACAATATGCCGCCTATCAATAGCGAAATCAAGAGAAAACGCCGCCGCATACCGAGGGTCGGCGACGGAGATAAGAAAATATGAGAAGAAACAAAACGGCCGTCAGCACAGACGGACTTTTCCGACAGAATATCGTGCTTATGAGCGGCTTGGTTACTGCGCCGATTATCGTTGCGGCAACCTCGGCTGAGCGTGCGCTGGTGCTGGTAATCAGCTTTTTTATGATTTCCTACACGAGTATTCTGATATGCAGGGTTATCCCGAAAAAGCTGGCATATTCGTTCAGAATATTTCTGTATTCCGCAGTGGCAGGAATTATGTATATTCCCACTATGCTGCTGCTGGGCTGGCTGTTTCCCGAAACGACACAGAATGTTCAGCTTTACATAGGACTGCTGGTTGTGAACTCACTGCTGCTTGCAAAAACCGAAATGCGTTTTTACCTGAAGCCTTATGGTGAAATGGCGGTTGACGCATTGATGTATGTTCTCGGTTACGCAATTGTGGCGTTTGCGGTAGGCTTTCTGCGTGAGATACTGGCGTTCGGCACACTGTTCGGATACAGGCTTGTAAGCCCTGTAATTCCTGCGGCGAAATCGCCGTTCTTCGGGTTTGTTCTCGTGGGAGTGCTTGCGGCACTGTGCCGTGCGATTGTAAACGGCAGAAAAGCCTCGGGTGAGGGCAGAGAGCGTTATCGCTTTGAGCGATGAATTCTAGGTACTTTAAGTAGGTGTAGATATGGGCGAAGTTTTTGCAAGAATGGTTAGTCTTGCGATGGTTTCGGTGTTCACGCAGAATGCTATATTTGACCGTGCATTCGGTGCGAACGTTGTGATATATGCGTCAAGAAAAGACAGCCACGTTGTGGGCTTTACTGTCGGAATGACGGCTATGACCACTGCGGCAAGCATTGCGTCATATTTTCTGGACAAGCTTGTTTTGCCGCTTGAATACGGATTTCTGTTTATGCCGCTGATTTATCTGGGCATAATAGGTTTGCTGTATATGCTGGGAATGTTTCTGCTGTGGAAGTTTTTCCACGAAACGTTCAAGCGTGTGAAGAAATACGCACATCTCGCTATTTTCAACTGTGCGGTGATTGGTGCGTTGTTCCTTAATTCCAGCTATGGCAGCGACCTTGCAAGCTATGTCGGCTACGGCTTCGGCACGGGAATAGGCTTTTTCCTTGCGTGCTTTATGCTGAATATAGCGCACGACAGACTCGACAGCGATAAAATCCCGAAGGCATTCAAGGGATATCCGATAATGCTTATCTATATCGGTATCGTGTCGCTGGCGTTCAACGTTCTTGTAGGGTATACCGCAGACTTTTGATTTTGTGCGGCAAACGCGCAGAATTAACCTGAATAAAGGCGGCTTTTCTGATAGGAGCTGAATATGAACAAGAAAAAAACCAACATTAAAATCAAAAAAAGTAAAATCAATATTTACAACAAACGTAAAGCTAAAGAAAGACAGAACCTTACACTTGTGCTTACCGTTCTCATTGCGTGTGTGCTGGGAGTTGTGGGCTATGGCATAGGCAAGCCGATTGTCAACTATTTTATGGATAAGGATAACAGCTCTGATGTAAGCGACAGCTCACAGCCTGTTCAGAGCAGTTCTTCGGATACGGCGCAGTCGGGCGGCGAGTCGTCGTCAAGTCCGGTAACATCTGAGCCTGAGCCTGTTGTGGAAAACAACGGAATGTATATCCTTCCGTCGGATGTTACTGCGTCAGCTGAGTCGCTTAACACGGCACTTTCCGCCGCAAAGCAGGCAGGTTATTCAAAGGTTGCCGTAACACTCAAAGACGAGTCGGGCGTACTGCACTACAAGAGCGAAATTTCACGTATCAAGAACGACCCTAACATCAACGCAGGAACACTCTCCGCCGGGGAAATCTGCGATATTATCGAAAAATCGGAAATGACCCCTGTTGCAAGAATAAGCACACTCAAGGACAGCCTTGCGCCTTACCTTTTCGGAAGCTTTACACTGGAAAACGGCGTGAGATGGCTTGATGACGAGGCGGCTGAGGGCGGAAAACCGTGGCTCAGCCCGTATGAGGCGTCCTCGGGGGACTATATCGGCGAAATCTGCGGCGAGCTTTCTGCGGCTGGATTTAAGGAGATAATCTGCGCAAATGTGATGTTCCCGCCGTTTACTGGATACGATAAGGACACGTGGCTTAAGCACATGGATTTGCGTAACGTTGAAAAGCGTTATGAGGCATTGCAGAGCGTTCTCTCAAAGGCGAAGGAAAAGGCTGGAAACGGCGTTAAGCTGTGGGTTGAGGTTGACGGCAAGGGCCTGTTCAACGAAAATCAGTCGGGGCTTGACAGCGAGCTTACAAACGATATGGAGTATTTCAGAACACTCTCGGTTGTGGTGAATTATTCCGCATCGGAAGAGCCGTCTGCGGCATACACCGACGCAAAGGCATTCGCTGAAAAACTCAGCGGCTTAATCGGCGAGGGAAAGGCGGTTATCGTGCTTGACGGTGCTGAATCCTCAGGTGAACTTACCGCTATGGAAAAAGCATTCAAGGAAGCAGGTTATGACGTTTCCATACTATGGGTAAAATCAGAGTGATTGTACTTTTCGGAACACCGAAAATGACATATACCACATTTCTGAACAGAAGTGTAAAATTATAAACCATCAAAGGAGAAATTATCTATGAACACAACAATTCTTTTCAGCCTTATGGCAGAGGCAGCTGCCGCTACTGGCACTGGTGAAGTGCCTGCAGAGCCCAGTATGTTCGGCTCTATTATTTCGTTGGTACTTCCGCTTGCGGCTTTCGTGCTGATTTTCTGGCTGTTTATCCTCAGACCCGAAAAGAAGCGTAATCAGGAAACTAGAGATATGCTCAACAGCCTTCAGGTTGCAGACGAGGTAGTTACAACAGGCGGTATCATCGGACGTGTTCTCAGCGTTCAGGCAGACACAGTGCTGATTGAAACAGGCTCTGACCGCACCAAAATCCGTGTAGTAAAGACTGCTATCGCACGCAACAACACTGAGCACGAAGCACCTGCTGCCGCAGACGCTCAGAAGGCTAAGAAGGGCAAAAAAGAAATCAAGTAATGTCACAGGACCTTCGTATTGTCAGAACGTGCCGTACTATCAGAAGCACCTTTATGGAACTGCTGTCTGAAAAAGCGTTCCCGAAAATTACTATTTCTGAACTCTGCGAAAGGGCGGAAATCAACAGAAAAACATTCTACCGCCACTACAACTCGCTTGACGAAGTGGCGGCAGAAATTGAAAACGAAATGCTTGACACCTTCGCCCACGGCTTCAAGGACGGCGGAATTGACAGCGTAGGCTCCGTTGTGGCAAGCGTGGGAAAGGGCATAGGCGACAGACGTGATTATTTTCAGAAGCTTATGCGGCATAATCCCGAGGTGTTCAACAACGGCAGACTTAAAGAGGCGCTTAGTCGAATGCTTGTTGCGGTGATGAAAAACCGCACCGCTCACCCCGACGAACGTGAGCTGAAACTATCAGCGGAATTTGCCGTGTCGGGTGTGTTTTCGCTGTATGCGCAGTGGTTTGAAAACGGCGGCGATTGGGACTATGTAAACAGCCTTTGCATTAAGCTTGTAGAAAACGCTCTTGCTGGATTTTAATTGTTACGGGTAGGTGCATATTGAGCTCGGATAAAAAAAGTGTGTTTTCGCTGAAAGGTATGGTGACAACGGCTGTTTTTACGGCTTTATTGTGCATAGCCGCGCCGATTTCAGTTCCTATGCCGGCGCTTGTGCCGATGTCGCTGGCAACGCTTGCGGTGTATATCACGGCGGCATTGCTCGGTGGAAAGCGTGCGGCGATTGCCACGGCAGTGTACGTACTGCTCGGGGCAGTGGGCGTGCCTGTGTTCTCCGGGTATCAGGGCGGCGCAGGGGTGCTTTTCGGTATGACAGGCGGATACATAGCGGGATACATTCTGCTGGCACTGGTTGCGGGACTTGTTTCGGATATTCCCTGTAAAAACCACTGGACTATGCCCGTGGGAATGGTACTTGGCACTGCGGTGCTGTATGTGTTCGGCACGGCGTGGTATATGGTATTCACGCAGTGCGACCTTAAAACGGCGGTGTTTGGCTGCGTTGTGCCGTTTCTTGCGGTTGACTTAATCAAGATAGCAGTGGCGACGGCGATATGTATTCCGTTGAAAGCAAGGCTATCTGAACTAATTGAAAAGAAATGAAATCAGACTGGCGAGGTGTAGTACCTCGCCAGTCTGTTTATAGACTTTTCTGACAATCTTTGAGATTTCAAAATGCTTAACCTAGAGGCAAGAAGCCGTATGTGTCGCCGCCAAGCAATGCGGTAAGCACCACGGCAAAGCGGAGGTTCGGCAGCTCCGTTTTATGGTGTAAGTAACTGAAAATTCCTGTTTCTGTACTGCTTTGGCGTAAGTCCTGTTTCTCTGCGAAAGCACTTGATGAAATGACTATACGAGGCATAAGCAAGAAAACTGGAAATTTCCACAGGCTGATACTTTGAATGTTTCAGCATCTGACAGGCGGTTTCTATCCGCTTTTTGCGGATATATTCCATAATCGTAAGCCCCGTTTCACTGTGAAACAGCCGTGAGAGATACTGCGGCGAAAGATGGATTTCAGCCGCCATTTCCGTTACAGTGAACTGTCGGTGCAGATTTCGGTAGACGTAATCAAAGCACTCCGTTATGGGCAGAGGGTAGAACTTCTCTTTTCGGATAGCCGCCATTCTTCGGGTGTAGTCGGAAATCATTTCACGGTGAACGGAATTTATCTCCTCGGCGGTGCGTGCCTTGTCGGCTTGCTGAATGTAGAGGTCGCTGAGGCTGTACGCAACGTCAAGCGGCATTCCGCCTTCTACGCAATAGCGTGCGGCAAGTGCGGCGGTGATTACAACGTGATACTTCAGATTTTGCAGAGGGCTTTCGGAGAGCGTGCCAAATCCCTTTCCGCCGATTGTGACGAAAAGCCTGTCAACCTCGGCAATATCGCCCCTCTGGACAGCCTCGTAAAAATGGAGTTCGCTTTTTAAAGGAGCGTGAAACTCTTCGTTCTCACGCATATAGAATTCCATATATGCAAGCCGCTGATTTGCGTTTTCCATAGTATCACCCCTTATCCTGTGGATTTGCGATTTTAAAATGTCATAAAAGTGTCGTTGCTGAGATAATAATTCAGCGCTTTTATTAGTTCCTCGTTTGTGAGGTCGCTTTTCTGTTCAAGGGCTGAAATGATTACGTCCTGAATTATTTCGGGGAGGAGAGAGCCGTCCATTCCGTTTTCAGTGGCAAACCGAGGGATTATTTCTTCGTCAGTTTCCTCGTCGAAATCAGGCGGTGCGGTAATACAGCAGACGCTGGTCAGGGACAACTCATCGTCTGCCACGTAAATGTGCCAGTTGTTATCTGCATAAAGTGCGGCTTCTCCCTCGGACTTGTATTTGTCTTTGATGTCATTTATTACGTCTGCAATTGTACATAGAGTGTTCTGTTTCATAGCAAAGCTCCGTTGTTTCGGGTTTTCTTTTATTTTATCATAAAAAAACTGAAAATGCAACAAAAATGCGATATAAAAGTTAAAAATGTGATAGAAATAATTTCAATTCTGTTGTATTATCTTAATAAGAAAAGCAATCGGGAATATGTCAGAAGTGCGAGGTGTGCTATGAGAGAATTTACAGGTTTCAAAAAGGGCATAAATTTAGGCGGATGGCTGTCGCAGTGCGGAGAGGGCAACTACAACGACGAGCATTACAGCACATTTATCACCGCTGAGGATATCGGAAAAATCGCAGAAATGGGCGTAGACCACATTCGTCTGCCGATTGACTACAATGTGGTGATGACCGACAGCGGCGAGTTTATCCCGTCGGGATTTTCGTATGTCGATTGGTGCATTGCACAGTGCAAAGACCACGGGCTGAATATCGTTCTGGATTTGCACAAAACCGCTGGCTTTGTGTTTGACGATAACTGCAGCGATTTCTTCACGGATAAGCGCTTGCAGAAGATGTTCACGGATTTGTGGTTTGAGTTTGCCAAGCGTTACGGCAACGAGGATAACGTGGTGTTCGAGCTGCTCAACGAAGTGACCTTTCCGTCAGTTGCTCAGAAGTGGAACGAAATAGCCGCCGAAACTATCAGGGCTGTCCGTGGGGTGTCCGAAACGGTGAGAATTATCATCGGCGGAATTGAAAACGGCAGTATTAAAGGTCTGCCGCTGCTTGACAAGCCTTATGATGAAAATATAGTGTTTACGTTTCATTGCTACAGTCCGCTTGCGTTTACTCATCAGAAGGCGTACTGGGTAAGTCAGCTGCCGTCTGATTTTGAGTGTGCTTATCCTGTGGCGGAGAAGTATATCGCAGAGAAATCAAGGGAATACCTCGGCGGTCAGTATGAGTATGAATTTGACGAAAACAACAACGGCAATATCGGCGTGGATTACTTTGTGAGAATGTTCAGCAAAGCAATCGAGGTTGCCGAAAAGTGGAACGTTCCTCTGTACTGCGGCGAATACGGTGTAATAGATATGGTTGACCCGCAAAGCACGCTTAACTGGTTTGCTGATATCCACGCCGCTTTTGAAAAGCTGGATATTTCAAGGTGTGTGTGGACCTACAAGGAAAAGGATTTCGGAATAACAGGCGGGCATTACAGCGGAATTTACTCCACGCTTGTGACCCTTTTATAAAAAAATTGCTATCCATTGTGTGTTTTTTTATATTTCGGGAAAATATTCGCTTGATTTACCCTACCACAATACCTTGTGGGTGTTGTCGGAAATATATCGCCGATTTAGTGTAGTTGCAAATTAAATCGAACTTTGTAAGTATTGTTAAATCTTGCTAAAAAGCTTGTACAAAATTTGGTTAATGTGATTGTTGCAATTCTTGGATAAACGTGATATAATATAGGAGTAAAAACAAGCAAGATAGTATATGAGCCGATATGGCTTACATACTTCTTATATATTTTCCCCAATTTTTTATGCCGTTTCTGTTTTCCCCAAACAGTCGGCGCTGATTTGAGTTGCCGCAGACGTCCCCTTGTCTGCGGATTTTTTTTACTTTTCTGCGGCGGAGAGGTGATAAGATGTCTGATTTCAAGAAGTTTATTGACACCAAGGGAAAATCAATAGAAGAAATTAAAAAGGCTATAAATCAGATTGTCAGGGTTCAGGCAATGGATGATTTGCATAACAGCGGCGCAGATTTTACAGCTGATACCAGCAACAACGAAATTAAAAATACTGTCAGTGAGATTGAAACAGGTCAGGCTGTAGAAGAATATTTTGAAAAAGTGGCTGAATACAAGAGGAACACTGCTCCGACCCCTTCAGAACAGCAGTATAGCGAAGTACAGGATTTTAAGTACACGTCGCAGAAAATCCCTCCGCGCAGCTCTTTGCCGCCGAGGGAAACTGACAAATTATCGGAAAAAAGGGACTTCGATTACCGTACTATGCGCCCTGTGGGGGAGCCTCCTCAACTGGAACGTGATAACCCTATCGCCTATCCGCACGAGCCATTGCCCGAATATATGAGCGAACAGGACGAGTATATGCTCGCTAAAATCCGTGAAATGCGCACCCTTGAGGAAATAACCCGAAACAGCTATGTAGTCAGAGCCTGCGCTGAAATCACGATGGTAAGGCAGGGCGAATTTATGGCTGACGTTGAGGACGATTTCGGTCGGCGTGTGTTCTGCGGTATACCGCAGCCGATTTATGCGGCAATGTCAAACTCACAGCTGCGCACTTACTTTTCGTGGAGAACCGACATAAGACGCGGCGTTTACGAGAATATAGACGAGCCGTATCTTGTGCTTTACTGCTACGAGCTGCTCAACAGAATAGGCGTTTCAAGTGCAGAGGACGCTTTCAGGCGGCTGTCGGATTTGTGGGAAAACTGCAGTTTCTCGCAGAAACGTCAGGGATTGTTCAAAAGATGGCTGAAGGATTTTTATGCCTTCAACAGGATTACACTTCCGTTGCCGTTTGAGGAGCAGACCGACAATAATTTCAGCAATATTGCAGAGCTTGAAAGCGGCAATTTTTCGGACAAGCTGGATTTCCTTGCAAAAAATTCCGCTTATGATGTAATGGGCAGCGCTTTTCTGAATGACCGAAATTCTCAGCTGATGAACGGTGCGCTTGAAGCCGTGCTGAGTGCGCTTGACAGGCATTTCAGAAAGTATGACGTAAAGCTGTCGTCGCTTATCTGCGGAAAGTTCAAGAAGGATTTCTCGTGGGAGCCGTTTGCACGTGCTATCGTAGATGTTGACAGGCAGGACGGCTTCAAGGCGGTGCAGATCAGTCCCGTGGAGCGTTACTCTGTCAGACGTGGCGAGCCTGTGCTGGAGCATTACGAGCTGTCTGTGTGCAGAGGATTTGTGGGCTTTATTCTCAAAAGCATTGAGGCAAAGCTCCGCAGACTTACAAACTTCGGGAAGTATCTTAACCCAAGCATTAAAATGCTGAAAAGCGATATCGCAAATCTTGAAAAGGTTGAGGCGGCTGTTGATGCACCCGAATTTGCTGACATTATCCCCGATACGGTTGAGCAGTACTGCCGCAGGGAAGGAATCTGCATTCCCGAAAAGCCTGCCGCAAAAAAGCCGCTTAAGCCGTGGGACGAACAGGCCTCTGCCGAGCCTGTTGTGGTGAATGTGGATATCTCAAAGCTGGAGGAAATCCGAAAGCTTGCAGACGAAAACACCCGTAAGCTGATAATAGATGTTGAATTAACACAGGAAAATGCAGATAGTGAACCTGAGGCATCAGCCGAAGAAGATTACGAGGATATTGCACAGCACATTCACGACGACGAGTTTTCCGACAGCGTGGCTGATTATGCTCAGCTTGCGCCCTCGGACGAGGAAAACGCCGCTCCTGATTTTCTTGATGACAACGGTTTTGAAAATCTGGCCGAGGAATGGCAGACGCTTGCGAAAAACCTGACGATAGACAATATCCGTTTTCTTGGCAGTATGCTCAGCGGAACAGTGCGTGAATTCTGCCGTGAACACGACATTCTGCCGCAGATGATGACTGAGGAAATAAACGCAGAATCTCTGCTTGCAATTGACGATGTGATAATAGAAAACGGCGAAGTCCTTGAGGACTACGCCGAAGAAGTTAAAGCTATTGTCAGTCTGCTGAAATTGTAGAAGATTTGTCGGTAAGTCTGAATTTTTCCGCCGCACCGCCGCTCAATATCAGTTCCTTGTCTTTGGTGATGAGGATAATATCAAACCCATAAGCCGTGCCGTTTTCGTTGCAGAACTGCACGGCTTTTTCACTGCCCATTACAAATAATGCAGTTGAAAGAGCGTCGCAGAGGGCGGCGTTTTCGGAAATTACCGTGACAGAGGCAAGGTCGTTGTCGGCGGGTCTGCCTGTTGAGGGGTCAATGATGTGTCCGTACACGGTGCCGTCTGCGGCGGTGAAGTTGCGCTCATAAGCGCCCGATGTCACTGCAGATGCGTTGCTCAGCGAAAGTATTCCGATGTAGTCCTCGCCGAACGGGTCTTTGATGCCTATTCTCCAGTCGGAATTGTCGGGGTTTTTGCCTATTACCGTAATGCTTCCGCCGAGGTTTATAAGTGCGCTGGTTATACCGTTTTCACGCATAATTTCAGCTGTTCTGTCTGCCGCCGCACCCTTTGCAACAGCGCCGAAATCAAGCATTGCGCCGTCTGCAAGGGAGATAAGGTTTCCGTTTTGCGAGATTTTCCTGTAGCCTGTTTTTTTCAGAAGTTCAGCGATTTCAGCGTCCTCGGGGACACGGTTTTCATCTTTCGTAAAGCCCCACGCAGTAAGCACAGGGTAGATTGTCGGGTCGAATGCGCCGCCTGTAAGCTCAGCCATTTCAAGGGAAAAGCGGATTAACTCGGCAGTGTCATCGCTTACGGAATTTGAATTGCCCGAATTTCCCGAATTACCCAGATTTCCCGAATTGAGTGTAAACAGCTCACTGCCGCTGTCGGTGACCGACCACAGCCTGTCAAGCCGTGTTACCTCCGCCTGAGCCTGCTCGGCGGCAAGTCTGCTGTTTTCGCCGTAAGCGGAAACGCTCATATACGTATTCATTGCAAAAAAGCTGACGGTGTGTTCCTTTTCTTTGGCAGAACAGCCGCCGAAAACCGCTGTGACAAGCACTGTCAGCAAAGCAAGCGATAAAATGCGTTTTATCATTTGCCGCCCTCGTTTTCGGAATCGTCAAAGGAGATGAGCTCCTCCCAGTTTTCGGGAAATCCTAAATCCGACAGACGGATAATATCGCTGTTTTTCTTAATCATACGTGAAATGGGCTTTACCACACGGTCGTTCCAGTTTTCGGGATTGTGGTAGAGCTTTTTCATTACGATGATGTAACCGAACACGTCAGGTTCAAGCTCTGTTTCAAAGTTGTTGGGGGTTTTTGGAACAACAGGGAAGGTGTTTCCGTAAAGTCTGTTGTAGTGCGCACAGTAGTTGCGCAGTTCGTTGAGGCAGAAAATCCAGTTGTCAAGCTCGGTAGGGGAGCAGTGGTAGTATTCGTTTGCAAGCTTTTTCTTGTCCTGTGCGTGCATATCCTTGAAGAAGAACGCAAGCGTGCCGAAGCTGAACAGCTCCATCACAACCCACAGCGGAAATTTACCGCCGTGCTTTGCGTTGTAGTGCTTTACAAACTCACGCTCGTCGTTGCACTCGATAAGATAGTTGATGCGTGAGATAAAGCTCTGGTGATTGTGACTGCGGTCGAAGGTGTTGGGGTTAAGATAGCCCTGTGCACCGTATTTCAGTGCGTGGAAGTTGGAAACCGCCGCACGCAGGGCAATTTCGATTTCCTCAAGTGCCGCAATAAGTATGCTTCGCAGTTTTCTGTCCATCTCGTAGATGGTCATAATCTTGTTGAAGGAAGTGCCTTCCTCGTAGTGGTGCTTATCCACTTCAAACGGCTCGAAGTAGTTTGAAAGACGATAGTAATTGATGTATTTCAGTGTGTGTGCGGCTTGCTTTTCGTCCTCGATAATACAACCACGTTCCTTAAGCTTTGCAATCTGTTCCTTTATGGTTGCTGGATTCTTTTTACGCATATTTTCTCTCCGATAGCAATAAACCACAACACCTGAGCCATTTTCGCCCCAGGCATTGTGGTGTGAAATTATTTCCTGAGAAGCTCGTGAAGTGCGGCGGTTACTCGTTTCAGTTCCTCCGCTGACATTTCCTTTTGTTCGCTTGTTCCTACAAACGCTTTGCACTGAGGGCAGACCAGTCCTATCTTAGCCGCCTCGGGGAGGGTAGTGATAGAATATCCGCACTTAGGACACTGCATTTTGAAAAGTTCAGGCATACCGATTCTCCTTTAGTCTGTCCAGAATACTTCACGCTCGTGGCGGTTGTCACGGGTCATAAGGGATTTGATTGATTGACGGGGGTCGGTGCCGTTGTAGCACACGTTCACAATCTGCTCGATAATGGGTGTTTCGATATTTTTTTCCTGTGCAAGGCGGAAGGCGGTTTTTGCGTTGATGTAGCCTTCAACTGTTCCCACAGTAGCCACTGCCTCAGCCGCAGGAGTGCCCTGTCCGATAAGGAAGCCTGCACGGAAATTACGTGAGTGCTGTGAGGTGCAGGTAACGATAAGGTCGCCCAGACCTGCCATGCCTGTAAAGGTTTTCCAGTTTGCGCCCAGTGCCACGCCAAGACGTGTGATTTCGGTCATTCCACGGGTCATAAGAGCGGCAACGGTGTTGTCGCCAAGCCCCATTCCACGGGCAATTCCACAGCCGAGGGCGATGGGGTTTTTCAGCACGCCGCCAAGCTCACAGCCGACAGCGTCGTCATTAACATAGATACGATAGCATTCGTTGGAGAGGGTCTGCTGAATATATTCGGCAGTGCCTTCCTCGTAGCCTGCACACACTTCGGTTGTTGGCACGAAACGTGCGATTTCCTCAGCGTGGCACGGACCTGTTATCACGGCAATGCGGTTTTCGGGAAGCTCCTCACGCAGTATCTGCGAAAGGCGGTTGCCTGTCGCCTCCTCAAGACCCTTACTTGCGTTTACAACAACAGTTTTCGGGGAAATGTAGTCCTTAACCGCACGGACAGCGTCACGATAAAACACCGACGGAATGCACACCACAACGATATCTGCGTCAGAAACGCAGGCGGGGTCAGTGGTTACTCCCAGATTATCGGGCAGCTTTACACCCGGCAGAAGTCTTTTATGCTCGCGCTCAGTGCGCAGCTGCTCTGCTTCCGCTTCAAACTTGGTCCACGTTGTAACCTCGTGACCGAACTTGCTGTAAAGCACGCCGAGCGCAGTGCCGTAGCCGCAGCCAAGAATTGCAATTTTAGCCATAACAAATCTCCTGTTCAAGGCAGTTGGTTATCAGCAACTGCCGTATTTTTTAACTCGTGAGAGTTGAGAAACCGCTTGGTCTGACGATTACTTCGCCTTTTCGCCCAGCTTTTTCTCTGTGTGGGTTGCAAGCCGCTTGATGTTTTCACGGTGACGCCACACGATAAGTCCTCCGCAGAATGCGGCAAGCACAGCGTTTACGATAAACGCAGGGTCGTGGTCGAGGAAATATCCGAACAGCGGCGAAGCTATGCAGAAGCACGAAGAGGAAATGCAGCTGCCCAGTGAAACATAGCGTGTGAAGGCTACTAAAATAATAAATATTCCCAGCAGTACGCACGCTATTCTCCAGTCGAGAACGAATATTGCCGAAATTGCGGCAAGCACGCCCTTTCCGCCTCTGAATCCGTAATACAATGGAAAGCAGTGACCTACAATAGCCATAAACGTAGCAACATATCCTACCCAGGTCATACCAAGCGACGGGTCAGTAACGTCAACACCGCCGATAAACCTGAACGAAAGGTTTACGATAAGCACCGCAATAGCCGCCTTTGAAACGTCGCCGAGCAGTACTATTCCTGCCGCACCCTTGCCAAGCACACGCAGGGTGTTGGTAAGTCCTGCGTTTTTACTGCCCATTGTGCGGATATCCTTGCCTGTCTTGATTTTCGCTACAATAATTGAAGTGTTTATTCCTGACAGAAGGTAGGGCACAGCAAGCATAATTATATAGCAAATCCAAATCATAGTTGCGTCCT
>JAZQBH010000180.1:0-8040 GCA_045545655.1 Oscillospiraceae bacterium | reverse complement strand
CCTCACACTGAACCTGCTTGCTAAGAGCCACAAGGAAAGCAGTCTGCCGGTTGAGGACGAAACCACACAGAAAGCCCTTGCGGATTATTCAGATTTTCTGATTAACCGCATTATCGAGGCAGACGGCAAAGCTGAGCTTATGTCAGCCGCCGATGTTTCTGCCCTCTCACCCGAAAATCAGAAGGAATACGCAGAATACAGCGCACATATTGAAAAGCTGAGGCAGTCGTTCACGCCCGATAAATTCAACAGCGTGGATATTGAACACTTTGATGAACTTCAGGCTGACCTCACTGATTTTATCAGCGGAAAACTTAACACGCTGTTCAGCGGCGATGTAAGCGCAGTGCCGCTCAGCTACAAGGAAAAGAGCGTTGACGCAAGCGGAAAAAGCACATCCTCCAAGAAACTGCCGTGCGACTTCTGCCGATTCAACAGCATCTGCAAAAACGCAGGAAAGTATGTTTGTTCCGTTGATGAAAAGGAATGGGAAAACAAATATTCCGATAAAGGAGAATGACAATGGGCGCAAATGAAATGAAATTCAACGAAGGTCAGATAAAAGCAATAAATGCGCCTCACACTGAACCTGTTGTTGTTACAGCGGCGGCAGGAAGCGGAAAAACGCTTATACTCGTAAACCGTGTTATCCGCCTGATTTGCGACCGCAGTCTTGACATCCCCGCAGACAAGCTGGCTATAATGACATTTACACGAAATGCAACGAAAAGCCTTCACCAGAAGCTGAACAAGGCGATTGCCGAAAAGCTTGCTGACGAAAGCCTGTCGCCTGAGGACAAGGACTACCTCTCAGAGCAGATGTTCAGACTTCGACAAGCTAACATTTCAACCATAGACGCTTTTTGTCTGAAGGTGATAAAGGAAAACCCCGAATCCTTCGGACTGCCTGTAAACTTCTCCATTGCAGATTCCGCTAAACAGGCGGCAATGCAGACAAAGGCAATCTCGCTTGCAATGCAGACCTTTTACAGCGACAACGCAGACAGTGAGCATTCCTTCACCAAGGAAGAACGCACTGCACTGTTCTACACCTTCAACTTTGAAAATGACCGTGCTCTGCAAGAGCAGATAATTTCCTTTGCCAACGAGCTGTCGTCTTATTCAGACGCTGACAAATATCTCTCAGAGGGACTTGCCCTCTACGAAGATGAAAAACTGCTTGAGAAGCAGTATATCGGCGTGTTTCAGACCTCACTCGACCCGATTATCAGCAAGGCTGAACTGCTTTTGGCTGAATACGCTGATATTCTCGATAACATCGAAACCGAAGGTAAAGACCTGCTTGATGACAAGAAAAAAGCCAAAGGTGCTGTAACCCTGCTTGACGAAGTATTCCCTGCGATACGTGCCTACGCAGACCTTGACAAAGCACGCTTCAATGCGGCAATCTCCCAGTATAAGCGTTTCAAGGAAAATCCGTGTATAAAAACACTTGGCGATTTTTTTGCAGAAGTAAGACGGTTTTCTGAAATGCCGAAAATCGGAACAAAGGGAGCGAAAGTTCCCTCTCGAACGAAGTTTACTGCGCTCAAAAACAAAATCCAGAAGCTTGCCGATACGCTGAAAAGCGGCTCGTTCGACGCTGAAAATTCCAGTCTTGAACGTCAGCGGCTTGTTATCGGTGCTTTTGTAAAGCTTACGAAAAATTATATAGCAAGCCTTGATTTCATCAAGAAAACACAGGGAATTATTGATTTTTCCGACTGTGAACTGCTTCTGCTGAATAAGCTGAGGACAGACGAAGCATTCAGAAACGAGCTTTCATCACGGTTTTCGTGCATTATTGTAGACGAGTTTCAGGACTCTAACGATATTCAGGCGGAGATATTCAGAAATATCACACAGAACTGCCTGTTCTACGTTGGTGATATCAAGCAGTCCATTTATGCGTTCCGTGGAGGAAACCCCTACATTATGGCGGCGCTCTGCGATGGCAAGGACGGCTTTAAACCACTGGAGCTCAACTACAACTACCGTTCGAGAAAAACTATCATAGACACTGTTAATGCCGCTTTTTCGGGGCTGATGACCCGTGAATATGGCGGCGTTGATTACGACACCGACCTTAACCGACTGAAATTCGGTGCGGAGTTCTTCCCCGAAATCCCCGACGAACACAAATCGGCTTACAGTGCGGATATTTTCCTGCTTTCCAATCCCTCAAAAGAGGATTACGGCAAGGAAATGTATCAGGCGAGATTTGTTGCCCACAAGATAAAGGAACTGCACGACAACGAGAATTTCAGGATTACCCGAAATGGGGAGCTTGTCCGCCCGAAATACTCCGACTTTATGGTGCTGTTGCGTACAAGGTCGCCTATCGCCGCATACCGCAAGGCTCTTTCGGAGCTTGGTATCGCATCAGCCGCCCCACGTGGCCGCAGTTTTCTGCAATCCGAGGAAGTGAACCTTATCCTCAGCTATCTGGCAATCGTGGATAATCCGCTTAAAGACGAGGAACTTCTGAAAGTGCTGATGTCACCGATTTATCGGTTTACAGCAAATGAAGTGGCTGAAATCCGACTTGGTCTTGCAGGACTTGATACTGACGACCTCACAGACGCTCAGAAAAAAGCAGTTGCAAGGCAGATGCGTAAATATTCGCTGTTCAACTGCCTTAAAATCTGCACTCAGCCGCTTAATCTCGGCGATTATATTGATGACGGAACAGCCATACTTGACCGCCGCCCGATGCCAAAGCTTGCGGAATTTATGAACAATCTGGAAACGTTCAGATATTTTATGAGTTCAAACTCGCTGTATAAGCTGGTTTGCCGTATCTACGAGGATACCGACGCCGAGAATATCGCTGCAGTCTTTGAGGACAGCGCTCAGCGTGTAGCGAATATCCGTCAGCTGCAGAATATGGCGGCTGACTTTGAAACCAACGACGGCGGAAGTCTTGGCGATTTTCTGCGGTTTATCGACCGTGTAAAGCAAAATCAATCGCAGAAGGTTGAAGACGCTGAACGTCCAGAAGACACCTCGCAGGCTGTGCAGATAATGACCTTCCACGCAAGCAAGGGACTTGAATCGCCTATATGCATTCTCGCCGAGCTTGAGGGTACTCTGTCCGTGAGGGATTATTCCGGCACAATGCTCACAAACCGTGACAGCTACTTCACGCTGATGGACGTTGACGCAAAAAAGCGAGTGAAATCCAAAACCTTTGCTTATGCCGCACTTGAGCGGATAAACCGCAAGCGTGCGTGCGGCGAGGAGCTGCGTCTGCTGTATGTAGCGCTCACCCGTGCACAGGAAAAGCTGATTATGGTCGGCAAAGGAAACCTTGACGAATGGAGCGAAAGCATACTCAACCCCGATAAGCCAGAAAGCGTTTTTGAAAGTGCAACTCCCTTCAAGTGGATTTTCAGTTCACTTATGAGATACTACACAAGCATCGGTGAAACGGATTTTATGCTCGACAATCTCAACTGCCGCATTGCACAGCAGGAGTTTGACGGTGCTCCGCCCGTATTCAACAAGGAGAACGAGCAGACCGAAAACTTTGAGATTTCGGACGAAGAAACCTCGCTTCTTCAAAGCAGAATAAACTATCGTTATCCTTATGAAGAAGATACAAGGCGACAGGAGAAGTTTTCTGTAACGGAGCTTGCTCACCGCAATTCCACTATGCCCATAGCCCTTAAAACTCCCGACTTTGACAGCGAGAAAAAGCAACTTATGGGTGCAGACAAGGGCAACGCATATCACAATTGTATGGAGCATATTCCGTTTGCACCGTTCAGAAACTGCGACTGTACAGAATTTACGGAAATCGCTGAGCGTGAAATAAGCACACTTGTGGAAAATAAAAAACTTACCGCCGCTGAAGCGGAAGCGATTGAGCCTGCAAGAATTGCAGAATTTTTCAGCGAAGAGCTTGGCAGACGTATGCTTGAAAGCTCTCAGATAATGCGTGAATATCCGTTCTTTGCAAAGGTAAGCGGCGAGGAAATCGGCGAGCCCGACCTTGCTGAGTTTATGCTGCAAGGCAGAGTTGACCTGTTCTTCGTAGAAAACGGCGAAATAATCGTGGTAGACTACAAATCAGACAATCCGCACAACCTTGAAAAAGAACGTGAAAACTACGCAAAACAGGTTAAGATTTACAGCGCAGTACTCCCGAAGCTTACGGGAATGAGCGTAAAGGAAATCTATCTGTATCCATTTATGACGGGAAAGGCTTTAAAAATTCAATGAAAAAAATAATCACTTTTATACTCACGGCTTTGCTTATGACTGTTTCAGTCTATGCAGACGGCTTTGCAGTGGAATCTGACAGGGCTGTCAACGCCGCCGCACCCTTTGACAAAAAGCAGGTTTCCATTATGTGGAGTACATCAGAAGCTGAAACAGCAGGCTCGCCTGTTGTATGCGGCGAACAACAGGAATACGTGCTTATGCCCGTGAGCAACAAAATCAGCAAGCTGACATCTGCAAAGGGCGAGCTTACGGCATTCTGCGAGCTCAGCGAAAAGGTGTCCGAAAATATCCGCGGTGCTATTGATGGAACAACCCTCATTCAGCCTGCGAGAACCTCCGTTTACGCAATAAACACCGAGGATATGAGCATTATCTGCAGCCGCACCTTCGGGGAAATCACAACCGACTGCGCTGTACGCAATAACCTTGCGTATTTCGGATATATGCACTCCGACGGCGGTTACAGGTTCGTATGTGCTGACATCAGCAAGGGACTTGAACCTGTGTGGGAATATTCCTCTGATAAGGCTGTAACTGCGCCATCATCATACGGCGAGTTCATAGTTTTCTCAAGCGGAGAAAAGCTGATTATCCGCACTGCTGACGGCGAATTTATCGAAAACCCTGTCGGTGCTGAAATCACTTCCGTTATGGCAGGAAAATATGCTGTCTTTATGGCGTGCAACGACAACACAGTAAAAAAGCTCCGCCTTGAAAACAGCGGAAAAATGGAAGCAGACTCGCTTATGAGCTGCAAGGTCGGCAGTGAGCTTACTGATATGGCGGAATACAACAATCGTGTGTATGTTGGCTCGGCTGACGGCTTTTTCATTCTCGACGGACTGAATATGGAAATCGACAAAGCCTACAACGTACTGAAAAACTCAGCCGCTCCGCTGGTCTGCTACGGCAACGGACAGCGTGTATTCACGGTTTCGTGGAGCGAACAGGAACAGCGTGACATACTTTACAGCATACTCGACAACGAAAGCGGACAGACCCTTTCCGAAGTAATCAAGATTATTGACTTCACAGACGGATACTTCACAGCATCGCAGAATGGTGTGATGTACTTCCGCACCGCTGACGGCAAGCTGTGGGCAATCGCTCAGAAGGAGATAAACTATCTTGTAATTGCGCTGAAAATCTTCCTCACTCTTGCGGTGTTTATGATGGCATATTTGATCCTGCGTGGCTGGCTTAAAAAGCACGGCAAGGATAAGTCGCCGTTCCTGAGAGGACAGCAGTGATGTATAAAGGCTATTGACATTTTGTGGCAAAGGTTGTATAATTATAGTATGCTATCAGAATGAGCCGACCAGAGGTGACAAATATGAAACCTGTATCCTATGAACTGAAAAACACTCAGATAAAAAAAGTAAACCCTGATGAAGTAGTGTTCGTAAAGCTTGCCGCTAAAGGCGCAATGGGCGAACCCGGGTGCATTATTATGGTGTCGAAAAACGGCGATGAAATAAAAAGCGGCAGAGCAAACTTCATCACAGGTCACTACAAGCTGGATAAGCTTGCAAAGGTGTTTCCGCTTATTCAGGACTACCTCGATGATGTAAAAAAGCCCGATGGCTGGGGCAAGGTAAACCTCGGTGCTGGCAATGTGTTGTTTGTGCGTGAGGACTATCTCCCTCAGTTTCAGGAACACTTCAACGGCAAATTTGAGGACGAAATCAATATGTACTGGCACGATGCAGCCATAGAGCTGCTTAAATAATTTCAAACGCTTTCAAGCGTAAAACAGGAGGATTTTATGGAAATCACACTTAAAAATGACAAAGTAAGAGCGGTTATCTACTCAAAGGGTTCAGAATTGAAGTCACTGCTTGTAAACGGCCGTGAGCTTATGTGGAGCGGCGACCCTATGTTCTGGCCTAATACTTCTCCCGTGCTTTTTCCGATGATTGGCACTCTCAGAGATGGCAAGACCATAATCAACGGCGCAGACTACCGTCTGCCCAAGCACGGCTTTGTACGTGACTTTGAGCACACACCCGAGTGCATCACCGCTACTTCCGTTACACTTTCTATGGAACAGAACGAAACAACAAAGGCTTGCTTCCCGTTTATGTTCAAGTTCTCGATTAACTACACACTCACTGCAGACGGTGTTGCAATCACAAAGACTGTAAAGAACAACAGTGATGTTGATATGCCTTTTGCAATCGGCGCACACCCCGCATTTGCTACACCCGGCGACTTCACAGACTACCGTCTGGAGTTCCCCGAAACTGAAACCGCAAATATCCCCAATTATAACAAGAAAACAGGTCTTTACGAGAACGAAAACCGCCGTACAATTATTGAAAACAGCAAGGTTATGCCTCTTAACCACGAAATGTTTTCAAACGACGTTCTGCATATGGAAAAACCTGCGTCACGTTCGGTTTCCTTGCTCGGCAAGGACAACAAGGGCGTGCGTGTGGACTTCCCCGACTACACAAGCCTTGGTATCTGGCAAGCAATAAACGCTCCGTTCCTTTGCATTGAGCCCTGGTGCGGTTCTCAGGACTACGACAACGGCAACGGCGTATTCGCTGACAAGACAGGCGTTGTTACAATCAAGCCCGGCGAAGAAAAGTCCTTCACTTACACCATCAGCGCTGTTTAATTAACTGTATAAACTTAAACTCCCCTTGAAAAATCAAGGGGAGCATTTCAGTTTCTTGAAAAAAGCATTTTAATTTTAGTTTCATTGGCTCTATATCGACTTAATGGCAAGTCATTGCCCATTTTGATGTAAGGGTTTTGCAGGAACAAGTATACAATGGAATTATCACCGTCCACATAACTCGTCAAACAATTCACTTATCGCAATCGCATATTCAGATTGCTTATGATAATTATCATACATATTTACAGTGAAATAAAAGTAATAGATATAGCTACCATCTGGATTCGCCTTATCCCAAAAACGAGGCATATGAAGTTCGCTTGGTTTATCAACAGAATTTTCTGAGTAAAATGCCCTTCTGTCGTTAATGCCATCTAGTTCAATATAAAACATATCATATTCTGTTTTGTTAAAGCATCTGACCGAAATGTTTGTTTCTGTTTCAGGGATTTTTATTCTGAATACTTTCAAAATTTCTTTTTGTTCGGCTGGCGTTAAATCTGACAAGGTTGTTACATGGGTATATAAGCCGACGCTTCTGATTGGAAGCGTGCTTTTAAAAGGGCGGCAGTATAATAAAATTCCTCCAATTGCAATGACAACTAAACAAGCAATCAATAATTTGAATTTGTATTTACTCATAAACAACCTCCATCACATAACTGCATATTTATTGGGTGTATAAAAAGGTGTGGTAGCATACTCAAACAAGCCGCGATTCCCAAAAGTCAATGAATTAAACTCGCTTTTGTCTTCATTCATAATATTGAAATACCTATACTTTGTAATTTTATAGCAAATAAGAACTAAATCTCCGTCTTTATTCGGCGTCAATTTAGGCTTATTATACAGCCAACGATTTATAAAAACAGATACTTCCTTGGCTGAATTATGTGCCATCTGAAATCAGCTCCTCTGCCCTTTTCATAAGTGCTTGCTTTTCATTGCAGAGTGTTTCTTCAAGCACCTCTTCAAGCAGCTGCTTCAGCACCTTGCCCATCTGCGGCGAGGGCGGCATAATCTCCTTGAGGTCTGCGCCCGTCACGGCAAGGTCCTTTATGGACAGGCACGCCTGTTCAGCGGTAATCTGCTCGGCAATCTCTATCGCCTGTCTTGCTATATCAATGCGGTATGCGCAGAATGCCGCTTTTGCACCGTCATCGGCCATGTGTGCATACATAATATCA
>JAZQBH010000179.1:0-5264 GCA_045545655.1 Oscillospiraceae bacterium | reverse complement strand
TATAACAGCAGAGAAATAGAGTATAGGGTCCAACAGATTCTGAAATCCGGTAGTGCTTACATATGCAATAAGGCAAAAGATGAGATATGCTATAATAATAACCTTAAGCCGCCCCTTAAGATATCTTTCGGTATGTATCTTAAGCTTTAACGTCAGAATAATGGGGAGTATTCCGCCAGTAACAATAGCCACTGCACCAACCCAACGATGTATGTAGAACACCGACAATTCTGCACCCCACATTAAATCGCCGAAAAACCTGATGCCGCCCCACAGCGCTGTTAAAATCGGACAAACCAACGAGCCTATCAGTTCTTTTTTTGTGAATCCCTGCATAGCGTTACTCCCTTTTGTTGTAATATGTTTTGTAATGGTATATCTGAAGTCATTTTTTCTTTGCTTTGCCCCTCTATAATATAAATCTGTTTTAAGGTTGAATTTGTTATGGCATTTTTTAAGAAAATTCACAAAAACCGTGAGATTTCAGCAATTTGGATAAAAAGCCCACGTATAATTGGTGGATTTGACAAAGAATTTTGATGTGAAAACAGGCTGTGAAAAGCTCACAGCCCAGAATATTTGTAACTATTGGATATTCGCCGCTGACCCTTTTGTTATCTTGTATTTTCCAGCAGAACAACAGCTTTTGCGCCTATGCCTTTTCCTGCAAGCCCCAATCCCTCTTCGGTTGTGGCTTTCACGGAAATTCGGCTTACATCGCACCCGAACGCACGGGCAAGGTTTTCACGCATAGTCTGAATGTATAGTGCAAGCTTCGGCTTTTCAGCGATTATGGTTACATCAAGGTTGCCGAGAGTGCAACCGTCCGACTCATTCATTCTGCGGATTACCTCGTCAAGGAGAACCATACTGTCTGCACCCTTGTACTGCGGGTCGGTGTCGGGGAACAGGTGACCTATATCCCCTAATGCAAGTGCACCCAGCACTGCGTCCATTACAGCGTGAACGGCAACATCTGCGTCGGAATGCCCCAATAGCCCCAACTCATACGGGACGGTCACACCGCACAGAATAAGCGGTCTGCCCTCAACAAGCCTGTGCACGTCGTACCCGAAGCCTATTCTCATATTCTCTTCACAACCTTTCTGTTTTCAAAGATTGCCTGAGCCATAATGAGGTCGTCAGGACGGGTTATCTTGAAATTCGGGGAGGTTATCTCCGTGATTTTTACATACTCTCCGCACATTTCAGCGATACTGCTGTCGTCGGTTGCGTTTTCCGCCTGTAAGCCCAGCTTTTCAAAGCAATCCATAAGCAGTTTCTTGGAAAATGCCTGAGGGGTCTGAGCATAATACAGCGACGAACGAGGAATAGTCCGCTCTATAAAGCCGTTTGAGCCGACTTGCTTTATCGTGTCAACGGCGGGGGCGACGGCAATTGCGGCTTTGTATTTCAGTGCGTCGTTCAGCACACGCTGTATGTCCTCGGGGGCGATTAGCGGACGTGCTCCGTCGTGGATTGCGACAAACTCGCATTTCGACGAAACTGCGTTCAGTGCGTTTTTAATGGAGTTGCATCGGTTGCTTCCGCCAGCCACAACAGCGGATAGCTTGGTAACGCCGTAGTTGCGTGCGATTTTTTCGTAACGTGGTAAATCCTCCTCGGGGGCGGCGATGATGATTTCATCAACGCTTTCAAGGTTATTGAACTTAAGGGCACTCATCACGAAAACAGGCGTGCCGCCTATTTTTTCAAGCTGTTTGTTGATACCGCCCATACGGGTTGCCGACCCAGCGGCGGCGATTATTACAGAAAACATAGCTTACCTCTCAGAAATTTCCGTGCAGTTTGAAGTAGTTCAGCTCACTGCGGAAGTTGTTGAGCAGTTTTTTCACTGTCGAGCATCTGAGGTTTCCGTCAAACTCTATGTAGAACATATAGTCGTCGGGGAAATTCTTCTTCACCTCAGTCGGAAGCGGCTTTGACTGGATTTTCGACATAGAAATGCCGTTCACCGAGAACTTTGTAAGCAGTCTGTACAGCGCACCCGAAATATTCGGAATTGACAGCGAAACCGCAACAGTCTTTGCGTTTTCGTACACCTGAGGTTTGCCCGAAATGCAGATGAAGCGTGTGCAGTTGTCGGGGTCGGTTGCGATTGCACTGCGGACTATGTTCAGCCCGTGAAGGTGAGCGCACTCCTCAGAGCAGATACAGCCAAGCTCGTTGCTTTCGTTTTCGGAAACCATCTTTGCGGCGGCGGCATTATTGCTGTACGGGATAACCGTAAGCGGCTTTTTAGCGGAGAGGTAGTCAGTGCATTGTCTGATTGCCTGCTCGTGACCGAAGATGATTTTTATATCCTCCTCTTTCACGCCCTGCTTTGCGGCGAGCACGTGCGCACATTCAACAGTAGTAGTGTTGCAGATAAACACATTATGACGTTCAAGCAGTTCCATATTTGCGGTAACTTCGCCTGCGGTGCTGTTTTCAATCGGAAGAACGCCGTAATCCACGTCGCCGTTTTCAACAGCCTCCCATACCTCGTGGAAGGACGCAAAAAAGCTCAGACTGCCGTTGCTGAAAAGCTGTTTTGCGGCAGCGTGACCGTAAGCACCCTCAATTCCCTGAACGGCAACAGAAGGACGGTCTACAGGGGTTTCGGAAAACTCGATTTCCATATCGGGCGTGATAGCGTTAATCTGTCCGACCTTGGAAATGTCCATAATATTCGTGAACAGTGTTTCAGCGGAGTTTTTAAGTTCGTCGGGGGCGGCGGCACGTACCTTGTCGATTATGGCACGTTCACGGTCGCTCTGGAAAATAACCATATTGTTTGCGGCCTTGTATTTTGCAACTTCGGTAGTAAGCTGCATACGGCTGAGAAACAGCGATAAAAGCTGTTTGTCTATGCCGTCTATCTGCTGGCGGATTTCGCTGAGTTCCATAAAAAATTCCTTTCCGAGAAGGTACCTTGTTTTCAAGGTATCTGTCAGTAACTAAGACAAACCGCACGAGAAACCGTGCGGATGTCGATGTGATTTAAGTAACGAGGTTATGCTTACGGTTGTTCTGACGATTCGGCGTCAGAGCTTTCCTCTTCGTCGGATGTGTCTTCGTCTGACGGGTCAGAGGGCTCGGGTTCAGGCACAGGCGGAGTAAGAGCAACAAAGACTATGATGGTTTCGCCGTGTTCAACGTCAACGGGCTGGTCGGGAAGGATTGCTGTGCCGTCCTCTCTTTCACATCTTACGATGTTGCCCTCGATGACCTCGTAGCTGTATTCCTCCTTGATGGAATACTTGATGTTAAGCTTTGTAAGCTCCTCGATATAGCTGGTCTGTTCCTTCATAAAGTACACAGGCAGAGGAACAACACTGCTGCCCTTGCTTACCTTAACCTTGATTTCAGTGCCAAGCGGAACAGTCTCTCCAGGTTTTACAGACTGCTCAAAGATAAGACCTGCTATGAATGCGTCGTTATACTCGTAAGTGGGGGTAAGTGTAAGCAGTCCCTGATATGTGGAAACTGCATTGTCAAAGCGCCATATATCGGTTACAAAGTCGGGCACTGTTGTGGTGTCTACAATCGGCACAGGCTCGCTTGAAGTGGTAGAAGAAGTGCTTTCGCTGCTCTGCTGTGTGCTGCTGGGCACGCTTGGCAGTGAGCTGATATCAGGGCGTGATTCGCTTGTGCTTGTAACAGGCTCCTTCACGCACGCACCAGAAAGTGTAAGCGAAAAAGCGATTGCAAAGGCAATCAGAATTGCACCTGCAATTGCAAGCACGGCAAGCATCTTAACCTGCTCTTTTTTCTTTCTGCGGCGCATTTTTTCTTCACGGTATGCGGTTTTCTGCTGTTGACTGCCGCTTGGTCTGCCGTTTGCAGAAGGGTGTTTCGGCGGTGTGAACAGCTTGTCAACAAGGTCGGTGATGGTGTGGATTCTGTTGTCCATCGAAAGACGCATACCAGACATAACTGCCTTTGAAACGCTCTGAGGAACGTTTCTGTTGAGCATCATCGGCTCTGGCATACTGTCGGTTGTTCTTGCGATTGCTTCAGGCGGATTTGTGCCTGTAAGCACTGTATACAGCACTGCGGAAATTCCGTAAACGTCCGTCCAGGTGCCGTTCGGCTGGTTGTTGTACTGCTCAGGAGCGGCATATCCGCTGTACACCTCGCACGGAATTTCCGTGCCGGTTGTGCGTGCCGCTGAAATAGCAAATCCGCCCAGCTTAAGCTCCATCTTGTCGGTTACGTAGATGGTCTGCGGCGAAATGCCACGGTGAATAATTCCTGCGGCGTGAACCAGCGACAGCGTTGTAAGGATAGGCGGAAACAGCTCCTTCACCTGCTCCCACATAAGTCCGTTGGGAGAGTTCATCATAAAGGTTTTAAGCGTAATTCCGCTGATAAATTCGTACACTGCATAGCAGGTGCCGTTTTCGTAGAACACGTCCTGAACAGCCTGAATGTGTGCCATTCCACGCAGACGCATAAGCGAACGGTTGAGGTCGGCAAATTCAGACATATATGTCTTGTAAAGCGCCGATTCGTTGGGGTTTACGGTGATATCTGTTTCGCCTTTTCTGCGTGTGCAAAGGGTGTCGGGCATAAACTCCCTTATGCTGACCTTTGATGAGGTTACGGTGTCAAAGCCGATGTACACTGCACCCTCGCCGTTGTACGACTGCAGTTTGCCGACGATGTACCGCTCATTCAGGTAAGTTTTGGGGAGAAGATATGACGGAAAACAGGGGTCTTGTTCGCTTGTGCCGCAAACCTTGCAAGGCCCTTCGTAGTCCTTTTCATTCATACAACCCATACATAGGTTAGTTTCTATCTGCATTTATTCCTCCAGGGGACTATAGTAGTATACTATATATTTAAACTATATTAAATACTATACATCAAATTACGAAAAAAGTCAAGTTTTATGACAAGATTGTAATAATTTCATAAAAACAAATTATATGAAATAAATTCTGCGGCAAGCCGTTCGTGTCTGATTAGGCGGATTACAATTCGGATAACACGGAATAATCATCAGAATTGGCTTAATAGAGCGGTTTTCTGGGTGTTTAGAAATCGCAGGATAATAAGGGATTTAGGGTGTTTTACTGCTGTTTGTGATTTATGTTTTCCTAAATCAAGGAATATCTGCTTATGAATTTCTTTGTTTTCAACATAAAACATAAGGTGCGTTGGAAGGGTTTTGTCTATTCTCACAACGGATTTACCGTGAAAACAAGCGCTTTTTTCACGGTTTTGTATCAGCGTCTGCAATACTGCATATAATATGG
>JAZQBH010000178.1:0-4535 GCA_045545655.1 Oscillospiraceae bacterium | reverse complement strand
CTGCTGTGGCGGAACTGTAAGCAACATCAGAAGTATGATAAAACGGATATATTCAATAGAGAAATTACCTGCAAACGGGATTGAAGCACAAAAAATCAGGGCATTATGGCTTGCTTATGGCGGAGAATATGAGTTCTGTCGCTTTTATTCTTCTGAAAGTGCCGTTCTATGCTTGTTTGATGGGAATATCATCTTGCATTGCGATGAACTCTGCGATTATGAAGAAATAGCAGAGTTCTGCGTTTTTTCTGGAGCAAATGAGGTTTTCTGCTCTGAAAATGCAGGAAGAAATCTTGCGGAGCAACTTGGCTATAACGCTGAATATCTGAATGTAATGAAGTTTAACGGAAATCCTGTCTTTTGCGATACAGACCATTCTCCGACGCTTGGTGAGGTGTATGAAATAGTCAGCAAAGCATTCGGGTTGCCGCCTGATTGTTTTGAGCAATGGTATCTTGATATGTCGCACCGTATCAGACACAATGTAAGCGAAGTTCGGCGGCTTGGCGGCTCGGTGCTTGCAATCCAGCACAACCTCAATGGAGAGGTGCTTTTATCGCAGATTGCAACACTCCCTGAAGAACAAAGCAAAGGCAATGCCTCAAGACTTATCCTGTCGGTTTGTTCGGAGTTCCAGGATAAAACAATCACTTTGATTTGCGAGGATAAACTTGTAGATTTTTATTGCAAGCTGGGTTTTGAATTAACAGGGAAGAAGTGCGAACTAACTGCTAGCTTAAACTAAATTAACATATAGGTGCTAAGATTGAAAGTAATTTTTTGCAATACAACAGATGATAAATTATTGAAGTTTGCCGTTATTATATCAAGATATAAAGGAAAATGGGTATTCTGAAAACACAAAGACCGTAATACTTATGAAATTCCAGGCGGTCACCGAGAACCAGGAGAACAAATTCTTGAAACGGCAAAGCGGGAGCTTTACGAAGAAACAGGCGCTTTGCGATTTGATATTTTTCTTGTTTGTGTTTATTCAGTGGTTGGCAAGAATGCGGTAAATCAGATTGGCGAGGAAACTTACGGAATGTTGTACTATGCGGATATCCACTCCTTTGAAAACAAGCTTCGTAGCGAAATTGAAAGTATATCGTTCTGGGATAATCTTCCGACTGAATGGACTTATCCTCTTATTCAGCCGCTGTTGATAAATGAGTTTCTGATGCGGACAGGATTGAAGTTATAAATTAAAATGATAGGTTGTGATAATGTGGACGAACAAGAAAAATCCAATGAGTTTACCAAAAGCGAGAATAAAGCTATTGTAGCCGCATATTGGGTGATTTCCTTTTATTTACTTTTTTTATGCTTTTTTGTTGCTTTCAAAAGCGTTCTTGAAAACGTAGGAATGCATATCCTTTATATTTTCAGCGGGCTTTATATTGGAATGGCGGTTTCTTTAGTATTATACCTGATATTGCTTTTCAGCAAACTGTTGAGAATAAAATCCCGCTTAAAATATGGTGTTATTGCAGGTCTTTTGTCTGTGGCTTTTTCCTTGTTCTCACCGATTGGCATTGACTATATAGCTGATATATTCACAGATACGAAAATTATTACAACTGACGAGTATGTTATCCCTTTTAAGGAGGACACTTACATAAAGTTTCTTGACGATAATGGTGATAAAATCAGCATACCTGTTTCTGATGAGATAGCCGATAAACTTAAACATAATCCCGTTCTTGATAAATGGTCAAGAAATTCCTTTCAATATCACGAAAACACAATAACAATTGAGTATTATCCTAATTCACACGTACTCCTTGGTGTGAAAATGAACAGAGAATAACATAAAACAAGTGCCTGTTTGCATACGGGCGCTTGTTTTATATGTTTTTAGTATAGAATTATCAGATTTCTTCTGTTATATTAAGTGTTTTTCTAGAAATAATCTTGACTAAAATCAAATATTGTGGTACAATATAAAAGTATGGATAAAATACAATATATGATTTCAGAGGTATGTTATGGGTAAAGGAAAGTTGATTGTATTAGACGGTTTAGACGGTTGCGGAAAATCAACTCAGCTTGATTTGGCTGCTGGATTTCTCAAAGAACAGGGGATAAATTTCTGTTGTGTCAGCTTTCCGAATTATGATACTATTACGGGTCAGCTGGTAGAATGTTACCTTCGTGGTGAAATTCACTGTAACGACAGAAACGGCGCTTATGCGGCTTCTTCTTTCTATGCAATGGATCGCTATGTGAGTTATGTAACCGACTGGAAAAACTATTACGAGTCTGGCGGAATAATTCTCGCAGGCAGATATACTACCTCTAACGCTATTTATCAGCTTACTAAACTCCCGGTTGAAGAGCGTGAGAATTTCCTTAACTGGCTCTATAATTATGAATACAACCTGCTGGGATTGCCACAGCCTGATCTGGTTCTTTTCCTTGATATGCCCATTGAGGAGTCGCAGAAACTCCTGACCGAAAGATATCACGGTGACGAATCGAAAAAAGATATACACGAAAAGAATGTGGCGTTCCTCAATCAGTGCAGGGAGAGTGCGCTTTATGCCGCAAGACAGGGTGGTTGGAGCGTTATAAACTGTGTTGAAGATGGTTTTGTGCGTTCCATTGAAGACGTGTACTCTGAAATATGCGGGTTTTTGAGGTTATTGATGTTTGATGAATTGTTTGAACTTTCGAAGGATTGAAATTGATGATAAGCAAATGGCAGAGGAATGCCTGAAAAGGTCAGGCTATCGTGGAAGCGAATATACCTTCGGAAATAATTTCGTATGGCGCAATTTCTATAATGTTGAAATATGTTTTCACGATGATTTGTATTTTACAAAGCAGGGAAGCGGTAATAATACTCGTTTCGTATATCCCGCAGGCAGAGAAAGATATGATTCTGATGAAAAAAACAACGCAGATATAAAATATGCTGTTGATTTAATAATTGACTATGCACATCAGAATAATTTGCCTGTAAAAATATATGCAAACGCATTTATAGCTGAAAGAATTGCAAAACTTTATCCCGATTCTTCTATAAGGCTGGAGCGAGATTTTTGCGATTATATTTACCTTGCGGAAAATCTTGAAATGTTGAAGGGCAAGAAGCTCCATTCTAAGCGAAACCATCTAAATAGATTCCGTGAAAATAACTGGAGTTTTGAGCCGCTGACAGCATCTAATTTATCCGAGTGTTACGAAATGCTTGGATTGTGGAAAACAGAAAACATCGACGAGTGTGAAGACACTCACATTAAAGAAAGCAAGCTCCACGAGCTGAAGATAGTTGAATGCTCTATGAAGTATTACAATCAGCTTGACTATATCGGCGGAGTGTTAAGAGTAAATGGTGAGGTTCAGGCATTCACATTCGGCGAGCACTCTTCTGATACCTGCTTTGTTGTTCATGTTGAGAAAGCGCTGAAAAAGTATCAGGGGGCATATACAGCAGTAAACAATGAATTTGTAAAATCTCTCAACGGAAAGTATTTATACATTAACCGTGAAGATGATACAGGTTCTGAAGGTTTAAGAAAAGCAAAATTATCCTACAATCCTCTTTTCTTAGAGGAGAAATATGAAGTGACATTTGGAGGCAATAAACAATGATTTATGTATTTCTTGCAGACGGATTTGAAGAAACCGAAGCAATTGCACCGATTGATATGCTCAGACGTGCAAAGTGCGATGTTGTAACAGTAGGAATTAAAAACGACGGAATAAAAAGTGCTCACAATATTCCTGTTCTCTGTGATATGACAGATATGCAGGTAGAGCTTGATGAAAGACTTGAAATGATAGTACTTCCCGGCGGTATGCCCGGAACACTCAATCTTGAGAATAACGAGGTAGTTCAGGCTTCAATTGATTATTGTGCAAGCCACAATATACCGATTGGTGCAATCTGTGCAGCCCCCTCTATTCTCGGAAAGAAGGGCTTGCTTGCTGGTAAGGAAGCAATCTGTTTCCCTGGATTTGAGGAATTCCTTGAAGGTGCAAAGATTTCAGATAAAAAGGTTGTTACTGATGGATTGTACACAACTGCCGCTGGAGCCGGAGTTGCTACTGAGTTTGGTCTTGAACTTGTTAAGGTGCTTAAAGGACAGGAAAAAGCTGACAGCATAAAGGCGTCCATTCAATGCGCGAATTAAAGAAATCCCTTCGCAAGAACCTTATTTCGCAAAGACGTGCTATGAATATCAGTGAGAAAACTGCGGCTGATATTGATATTTTTGAACAGCTAAAGCCACTTGCTGATAAAGCTGGTTCAGTTTTTGTGTATGCATCAACTGAAATTGAAGTTGATACAAGACGTCTGATTGCTTACTGCCTTGATAAAAAAATTCCGCTTGCATTGCCTGTCAGCGGTGACAGTGAGCTTACATTTTACTATATAAAAAGTACAGCTGATTTATCGGCGGGCAGATATGGCATTGACGAACCTATAACATCTGATACGGCTGTAGCTGATGATAAAACGTTATGTATAGTTCCTGCTCTTTGTGCTGATGGGAATGGATATCGCCTGGGATACGGCAAAGGCTATT
>JAZQBH010000177.1:0-6801 GCA_045545655.1 Oscillospiraceae bacterium | reverse complement strand
CCCCGGTACTGATATATATGGCAAGGAAATTCCTGCAAAGCCTGGTGTAATGCCTAAGTTTACACTTGGAAAGAACACGCTTGTTACAGCAGACGGAAAGCATATAGTGGCGGCGTGTGACGGACACATTGTTTTTGGTAACGGCTCATTCCGTGTTGAAGAGGCGGTTACGATAAAGACGGACCTGGATATTTCTGTGGGTAATATCAACTTCCTTGGCGATGTGCATATCAAGGGTAATGTTATGGAAGGTTTTACCATAAATTCCGGCAAGAATGTCAGGGTTGACGGCAGCGTGTTTGACGCTGAGATAATAGCCGCAGGCAATGTTACAATTGTGGGCGGCTGTATAAATACGAAAATCACCTGTGACGGAAATGTTGATATCGGTTTCTGTGAAAATGCGGAAATCTTCTCGAAAGGCGATGTTTCTTCGAAGCAGTTTGCATTCTGTAATGTTTTCTGCTATGGCGAACTTAATACCAAAACTGCAAAGGGCGTTATATGCGGCGGAAAGATTACATCAATGCATGATATAACAGCAGGAATAATCGGTTCATCGAAATATACTCCTACAGAAATATATATCGGCGATGGTTCGGTGCTGTTTTTAAGACGCAGAGAGGCTGAGGCTGATCTGAACGAATCGATACGTGTATTTGATAACGCAGTAAAAAATCTTGCATTCCTGAAACAGAGAAAGACTGCGCAGGGCGGCGTATTGACAGACGCACAGCAAAAGCAGGTTCGTATAGAAACACAGAATAAGCTTTTTCATGCTATGCGTAAAACTCAGCTTGAGGAAACGATTCAGAAACTTGATGATGATATAAAGAACAAGGATAATCTGTGCTGTATCTGCAAAGGAACGATTTATCCGGGTTCTAAGTTTACAATAAACTTCCTGACGCTTGAGGTTTCTCAGGTGCTGTCACGTTCGACTGTTACCATTGTTAACGACAAGCTGGAAGCAATTCCGCAGTAATACATATAATCAGAGCTATCATCACAACCACAGCGGCTGCATTTCAGCTGATGTAATTATTGGGGAGAAAAAATGAAAAATAACATTTTAATTATTGTTATAGTAACAATTGTTGCGCTTGGGGTAATTGCGGCGGTTATTATAGCAGGCTTTGTAAAGGATTCGGAAAATTCCAATGGTTCTGATTCTGTTCCTGACTGGGGCGGAAGCTCGGGGATTTCGATGAGTAGTACAGATTCTGATAGTGAAAGTTCAGCGGAAGGGTCATCCTCTGGAACAACCCAAAGCACTTCATCTTCAACTCAGAGCAGTGCGGTTTCTTCAACTTCAGGCAGCACCACTTCATCATCTGCTGAAAAACTGCCTGTTACAGACAGCGAGTTTTCAGCGGCAGGCAGTATAGTGGCTACTGCAAATTCGCTTATCGGTACTCCGTTTGTGTATGGCGGTCAGACGCCTGATGGATTTGACAGTTCGGGATTTATTTATTATGTTCTCCGTGAGAATGGTTTCCACAATTGTCCAAGAAACATCACAAAGCAGGCGGCAATGGGTCGTCGGCTTACGTTTGACGAGTTGAAACCAGGAGATCTGGTTTTGTTTTACAACGATTATTCCGCAACCCCTGCGTTTGGCGGCATATACATAGGTGATGGCAAAATGGTTGCTTCGCTTACGCCTCCTAACCGTGAACACGGGGTTATGGCGGCTGATATCACAACGCTTTACTATCAGAAAAGATTTTTCTGTGGAGTAAGCTTATCCTGACAATTTTAAGAAAGGTACAAAATGGGAACTGCACTGATAGACAACAGTTTATGCGTTTTCACCTTGCGTGATGACGCCAGCCCTGAACATATTTACAATTACATAGAGTATCTCGGAAAAGCAGGCGTGAAATATGTGGAACTTGATTTCCGTGCGGTTATGAAGCTGCGTTCGCTTCCGCCGAATGTGAAGTATATTTTCCGTATGATTGACCCCATGTTCCTGAAACTGTGCGAGATTTACAAGTTTGATTATATTCATCTGTGTGTTAACGATGTAAAAAAGGGAATTAAAACCGATATACCGGTAATGCTTGGCCTTGACCCTGGTGAAACGGTATCGTCAAAGGTTTTTCATTATTCAAATCAGCTTATGGACGGAAATATTACTGCAACAAGAATGCGTGGCAGTTTTCCGATGATGTCAAACGAGGAAGCTGAAAGATATATTCTGGGACTTAAGAATATTGTGCCTGTCCCCATAGACATCTGCCCGATGAACGGAAGAAAAAGCGCCCTTGACACCGCTTTGAAGTTCTCGCAGAATGGCGTAGACAGTCTTACTCTAACAATGGGCAATACAGACAAGTATTGTTCGCTTGAGGAGTTTTTCTTCTCACTTCTGACGGTTTATGATAATCTGCCGAAGGGCTGCAGTATTTCTTCTCTGTGCAAGGCGGCTGTATATCAGCGGTATATTTTCAAGAACTGCGGCGACAAGATTACAGAAATACTTCACACAATCGACCACGATATCCTGTATCTGACAAATGCTGATACAGGCGAGCGTGTAAGAATGCGTGCGAAAATCAAGAATATAGGTGTGTTTTACAAGAGATACACTTCTGCACTGGAGAAAATGGCTGATAAATCTGATATACCCGATGATATATTCGAGTATCTAGAAAGCGCCATCAAGCAGTTTGACACGTCGTTGTATAATGACGAGATTATGGTTAACAGAAAGCGGACATTTCTGAATTAAGGCAAGAGGTTTATGATTAAGCTTATAGCAAGTGATATGGACGGCACACTGCTTGACGATGAAAAGCGGCTGCCTGAGGATTTTTTCACGGTTTTGGATAAGTTGTCTGAGCGGAATATAACGTTTGCGGTTGCAAGCGGACGTACATATTCGGCTCTGGAGCATCTTTTTCCTGTTGAGTACACCGACAGAATTTCGTATATCTGCGATAATGGTGCGTGTGTTGTTCATAAGGGAGAGGTGCTTGAATGCGAGCTGCTTACACGTGATGTGTATGAAAAGCTGGTTGAGTTCTGTGAAAGGGAAGATGGTATCTCGATGCTTGCGTGTGGCAAGAAAAGCGTATATCATCTTGATTTAGGAAAGGAGTTTTGTGAAGATGTAGAGATGTATTACAAGCGGCACACTATAGTGAAGGATTTTCTGTCAATTGACGATGAGTTCTTCAAGCTTGCGGTGTGTGATGCAAACGGAAGTGTAGTCCACGGGAAGCCGTTGTTTGACAGAGTGTTCGGCGATACGCTGAATGTTCAGGCCTCGGGAGAAGCGTGGATGGACGTAATGCCGGGAGGCGTCAGCAAAGGAAAAGCGTTGAAAAGGTTTCGTGAGCGGCTGGGTATTTCACGCAGTGAAACAATGACTTTCGGCGACTACTTCAACGACGCTGATATGCTTGCGGAAGCTGAATGGAGCTTTGCAATGGAAAACGGCAGAGAAGAAATAAAGAAGATGGCAAAATACATTGCGCCCGATAATAACAGCGGCGGCGTAATTGCCTGTATCAAGAAATTTGTTTTAGAGTGAAAGGATTTAATATTTTTTTATGGACATAGCGTTGATAGTGATTCTGGTTGCCTGTTCGGCGTTTTTTTCGGCTACTGAAACTGCACTTACAAGTGCAAACAGAATTCGACTCAAGAACCTTGCGGAAAATGGAAGTAAAGCGGCTGCACGTACATTGAAGATACTCAGCCGATACGATAAGGCTGTAACTACAATTCTTATCGGAAATAATATCGTAAATATCGGATGTTCGTCGCTTGCAACACTCCTTGCAATACGTTTGCTGACAGAGGCATTCGGTGCTGAAGCAGGAAATCAATACGGTTCGCTTGTGTCGACTATCGTTACAACACTGGTTGTTCTTACATTTGGTGAGGTAATTCCCAAGAGCATTGCGAAAGACCACTCTGAATCTCTGGCAATGGGCGTTTCGGGAATAATTTCGTTCCTGATGTTTATTTTTACGCCTGTGTCGATTGTGTTTATCGGCTTGAATAAGCTTGCGGCAAAGCTGTTCCGCAGCAAGAACTCTGTAAGTGTTACAGAGGAAGAGCTTATGGCGATTATCGACGAAATTGAAGAAGAGGGCGTGCTTGAACAGCAGGAGAGCGAGCTTGTGCGTTCTGCACTGCAGTTTGACGAAATTACTGTTGACGAGATTATCACTCCACGAGTTCGCGTGGTAGCTGTTGATGTTTCTGACAGCGCCGACAGCATTTACAGAACATTTCTGGGTGAGCAGTATTCCAGAATGCCTGTATATGAAAAGACACTTGATAACATTATAGGCGTAATCAATCAGAAGGATTTCTTCAGAGCGTATGATGAGTTCGGGGATGATTTGTCTGTCCGCAGTCTTGTGCAGGAAACAATCTACTTCCCGTGCATGCTGAAGATTTCAGAGGTTCTGCGTGATATGCAGAAGAAAAAGTGTCATATGGCAGTTGTGCTTGACCAGCACGGCGGTACACTTGGTATCGTAACACTGGAAGACCTGCTTGAAGAGCTTGTCGGCGAAATCTGGGACGAAAGCGACGAGGTTATGAACCCGATTACCGTTCTGTCTGACAGAACATTCCTTGCATACGGAGATGTTTCGCTGAATTCCTTCAGACGTTTCCTTTCTGGCAGGGATATTGATGTAGAAATCGAAAGCGAATCACACACAGTTGCTGGCTGGGCGCTTGAGCTTTTCGGGAGTATTCCCAACGAGGGCGACTCGGCTGAAACAGATGATTTTATCGTTACAGTCACCGAAGTGAAAGACCTCGTGGTGAACAGAATTAAAATCGAACTCAAGGAAAAAATTACAGAGGAAGATTGATGGGCAGTTTTTATACCGTTCTGATAGCTTTGTCGGGAATATATCTTGTGTGTCAGCTGATGGCATGGTTGTTCTTCAACAAGATTTTCTTTCCCGATGCGGGAGAGTTGTTTGCTGACAAGAATGAAAAGAATATGCTTCAGACAATCTTCCCGAAGGATATGCTCAGGCTGGTGATTGTGATTTTCTGCGGTTCGGTTATTGGTCTGATACTCAATTCCGCCGGCGTGACAGGCTGGCTTACGATGCCGATAGGCGCAGTTGGCGGAATTGCAGTGAACTTCATAATCAACACGCTGATTTCACCTGTGTATTTTAAAATCCACAAAAGCGGCGAGCCGACAGAGGAACAGCTAAGCGGTATGACAGGCAAGGTTGTTGAGGACATCGACCCTGAGTTTTACGGTGTGATAGAGGTGTGGCACGGAAAAAAGAGCTATCTGATCCGTGCTGTGTCGGCGAACGACAGATATATCCGTAAAGGTGAAAAGGTTGTTGTAATTCACTCAGAGAATGAGTGCTGCTTTGTTGAAAGTGAAGAGCACCTCTGCGATATACTCTTTGATGAGGACGTTGCTGACAGTGCCATTGAAGATAACGCAGAAAATAAAAACGAAAAAATATAAAAAACCTCTTGACAAGTGAGAGTAAATATGTTATAATGAGTATACCTCGGAATGGGGTATATTTTTTTGTGCATTTTTGTACAGTAAATTAAACCTCGTTTTAGTCGCAATTCCGCGCCGAGGGAGGCAATAATGCCCGCATTAACTCAAACGGGCAGGAAAATAGGAGGTGCCGAAGCATGAGAGTTAAAATTACATTGGCGTGTTCTGAGTGCAAGCAGAGAAACTACAACACCATGAAGAACAAGAAGAACGATCCCGACAGACTTGAAATGAACAAGTACTGCAGATTCTGCAAGAAAAAGACTCTTCACAAGGAAACCAAGTAATAGGGAGGTTCTGAGATGGCAAAAGATTTGAAGGTTCAGAAAAACTCCCCGAATGAGTCCGACAAGAAGTCTGAAGCAACAGCTAAGGCTAAGGAGAAGGACAAGAAGAGCAGTAAACCGAAGAAGAAGGGCTTTGTGAAATTCTTCAAGGATGCAACAGCTGAATTCAAGAAGGTTGTATGGCCCACTCCGAAGGAAACAACACATAACACCGTTGTTGTGCTTGTTGTGTGCGGTCTGGCTACAGTGGCAATACTGGGCATTGACACGATTTTCGGTTTGCTTAACGGATTGCTGTTCAAGTAAGTTACGGAGGATTGTATGGCTGACTTAGAAGCAAAGTGGTATATTCTGCATACCTATTCCGGATATGAGAATAAGGTAAAGACAGATATTGAAACACTTGTAAACAACAGAAATCTTAAGCACCTCATCGAGTGTGCTGAAGTACCCACAGTCACAAGACAGGTGGAGAAGGAAGATGGAAAGATTGTTGAAGTTGAGGACAAGCTTTACCCCGGATATGTTTTTGTGAAGATGGTTGAAACCAACGAAAGCTGGTATATCTGCCGCAACACAAGAGGAGTTACGGGTTTTGTCGGTCCCGAAGGAAAGCCTACTCCGCTTAGCGAAAGCGAAGTCAGAGATCTTGAGCAAGGGAGAACAGAAACAGCTGTATCGCTTGAAGTCGGTGACAAGGTTGTTGTCAAGCAAGGCGTACTTGAAGGCTTTGAGGGTGAGGTTGTTGAGATTGATGCAGACAAGCGCACTGCTGTCGTAAATGTAAGCAATATGTTCGGTGAAGCTACACCGACAACGCTTGAACTTTCTGCAATCAAGAAAATTTAACGTTTGAATGTTTTTATTGGAGGTTGTTTACCATGGCACAGAAGGTTGTAGGTTTTATTAAACTGCAAATCCCGGCTGGCAAGGCTACGCCGGCTCCGCCTGTTGGACCGGCACTCGGTCAGCACGGCGTTAACATTATGTCTTTTACAAAGG
>JAZQBH010000176.1:0-6141 GCA_045545655.1 Oscillospiraceae bacterium | reverse complement strand
CCTGCATATTTTCCGTAAAGAGCCTCATCAATATCAGCTTGAAGATGCTCAATTCTCGCACCTACTGAAAAGGGCTTCGGCACAAGCTGAATACCGTTTTTCAGCAGCATCTCAAACGTATCGTGAGCAGAATGACCTATTGCAAGCACCAGTGCGGCACATTTTGTATCACCGCCGTTTGATGATACAGCGGTGATTCGTCCGTTCTGAAAATCAATGCTTTCAAGAGGGGAGAGAAAACGGACGCTTCCGCCTAACTCAATAATTCTGTTACGCAGTTTTTTTACAACCTCTCGCAGATTATCAGTGCCGATATGCGGTTTAGCCTTAATCATTATTTCATCTGGAGCGCCGAATTCGCATAGCTTTTCAAGCACTCTTGAGCATAACGGGTCGTTGATACGGGTTGTCAGCTTTCCGTCTGAGAATGTTCCGGCACCGCCCTCACCGAATTGTACATTTGTTGAGGTGTCCAGTTTTCCGCCTTTCCAGTATCCCTCAACTGCGGCAACACGATTATCCATACTGTCGCCGCGTTCAAGGACTATCGGCTTGTATCCATATTCACATAATGTAAGCGCGCAGAACATTCCCGCAGGACCAAACCCTGCAATTATAATATCACCGTCTGCTTTTTCGCTTCCCATTTTGACCTCAAGCGGTTGTTGGTTGTATAGCTTTACAAAAGGGTACTTCTGAGATAATTTTTCTTCTTTTGTACAAGAAGTAAGCTCGATATACACCGAGCTTACGAAAGTAATTCCGTGACGTGCGTCCACAGACGTTTTGTGCAGCTTTGCAGTCACAATTTCATTTGCTGACAGCCTCAGCGCAGAGCAGGCTTTTTCAATTGCCTGCTCTTTAGGCTGTTCAAGATTTGTTTTAATCTGAGATACAATAATCGCCATAGCTTATCATACGTTGGATACTGCATTGATAGTAACCTTATAAGTTCCCGAAATCCAGCAATCCAGACTTGCTCCTTTAATCGTTACAGAAACGGCAACGTCCTGAGTACCCTCACGAAGAGTTGTGCCAAGCAGATTTACATTGACTGTAAAGTCGCTTGCAGAAAGTTCTGAAAGCTTATTTGACGGACCGATTGCCGTAAATGTCAGCTGATTGGTTACAAGCGAAACATCAAAGTTTTCAGGGGCATTCGTGATGGTCATATTATTACGGTTTACTCTGAAATCAAGACTTCCGTAATTTTCAAATTCCCACTCGATAAGAGCATTGTTGTTGCCTGACAGGTTTTTGTAGCCCTCAGGGAGTACAATCGGAATAAGAGTGTTCTTGTTCAGCAGAATGTCGCTGATATCAATTGCACCGATATCAAGAGCAGACAACGCATCTATCGTGTCATCAGGAGCAACAATTGTAAGTGTTTCAGGCTGAATTTTGTACTTAAGACTGCTGATATCAAAGTTGCTGGGGTAATTTGTAATCGAAATTTTCAGCGGAAGCTCCTTCTGCTTGTAAATCGGAATTTCAACTGCTACTGACTCAGGCGACAAGGTGAGGTTATCGACAGGAATTCTTGTTCCCGAAGCATTGAAGAAGTACAGGTCGCTGTTTGTTCTGCTTGATTCAGTAATATCGCCGTGGTATGTGCTTCGTGCTTCTACCTTGGTAATACTGTTCACAACGCTTGCTGAGCCGGTTACTGTGATAACCTCAGGGAAGGCCTTCAGTTCATCAGCATAGAAGTTTTCGGGCAAGCTGATGTTCGGGGCAGTAGGAGTTACTGTAAGCTCCTTAGTGACGATTTCGTCAACGGTAATTGTAATCATTCTCGGTTCAACAGAAACAAGATTGTATTCTCTATCTGTTTTTGAGTCGATATTAAGGGGCAGAGTATAAGAACCCGCCGAACGTACCTTTGACAAATCAGCAACTGCAAAGAAGTCAGATGCTTTCAGGTCGCTTATATCATATCTCTTGCCTTCGATTGTAATATTTACGGTATCAGAAATTTCGCTTATAACCTGAAGATTATTCTGCGCCATATAATCTGAAATAGGTGCTTCAATGGATATTCCTGATATGCTGTCTGAAATGGTAGGGAACACCTGAATGGAAACAACTATCCAGAAAGCAAAAGCAAGAAAAAAGCCCAGAATAAGCGTTTTATAATTCTGCTTTATATCATTGAGAAAGTTTATAATGATATTTTTCATATTCCGCTCCCATCAGACCTTTGCTTTTGTTTTCTTTTTGTGTTTTTTGTAACTGTGCCAGGCATAAGCGACCGCAGAATGTTAACAAGTGCGTCACGGCTGAGGTCACGGGTAAGTTGTCCGTCCTTTGCAACGGAGATTGTTCCTGTTTCCTCAGACACAACGATTACAAGTGCGTCTGAGTTTTCACTCATACCAACTGCCGCTCTGTGTCGTGAACCTAAATCAGTAGACAGATACTGGTCTTTCTGAGTGTTCGGCAAAAAGCAGCCAGCCGCATAAATTCTGTTATCACGGATAATAACCGCACCATCGTGAAGCGGAGCCTTATTATAGAACAGATTGCAGAATAATTCAGGTTCACACTCAGCGTTGATAACACTGGTAGTTTCTTTTTCGATAATTTCACCGAGCTTTGTTTCGCGTTCGATTACGATAAGTGCACCTGTCTTGCTGTCGTGCAAGCGAGAGCAGGCCTCGGCAATTCCGTTGATTGCGTTTTCACGTGCTGACGCCGCTCCCACAACCTTGTCGGTAGATTGGGTAAACGTACCCACACGTGTTCTACCTACTTTTTCGAGGATACGGCGTAGCTCAGGCTGAAATACGATTATAATAGCAATAATTCCAACCTGAAGGAAGTTATCCATAATGAAGCCCATAGCCTTCAGCTCGAAAATCTGAACAACTATAAACAGGATAACAATAAATATAATACCTTTGAAAAGCTGCATTGCACGTGTATCACGCATCAGCTTTATAACATAATACACCAGAAACGTCAGAATGAGAATATCCAGTACATCAAAAAAATCGATAGACAGGATTATTCTGGTAAAATTCTGGAATACGTCTTTGATGTATTCAACAATTCCGCCCAAGATACTGCTCCTTTTAATCTCTTTCTTGTCCCTTGATAATTACGCCTATGAAGTCAGGTCCTGCATTGCAACTTACAACAACGCCGCACTTTTCAACCATTGCAGGCGGATAACCAACCTTTTCGGTCATTTTTTCGATGAATTCCTTTTCAAGGTCAGGTCTTGTTGTTGTTACAATACAATAAGGCGAATCAGGGAGCATTCTCTCTGAAATTGTCTTTACTGCTGTATCAACAGCAGCCTTTTCGCCACGTGCCTTCTTGAGCACTTCTGTTACATCATCATAAAGAATGATTAACGGTTTAAGTCCCATAAGCTCCCCGAGGAAGGAGGCTGCCGCAGAAATTCTACCTGATTTCTTCATATGTCTGAGGTCAAAACCTATAACAAATGCTTCAGTATGCTTTGCCCAGTCCTCAAGGTATTCTACAACTCTCCTTGCTGATTTTCCTTCGGCAAGCTTTTTACATCCCTCGATAATGGGATAGCCATAGCAAAGGGTATAGTTTCGTCCGTCAACACAGTATACCTTCAGGTCGGGCAGATCAGCTGCAACGTTATCTGCTGCAATCTTCGCCTGAGCAAAGGTCTGCGAGCCTGATGCATTGATTACGTCAACTATAATTTCACGAACACCCTCGTCATACAATTCACGGTATTTGTCCTCAAACTGAATCTGTGTTATCTGCGAATGCTTCGGTATTTCTTCGTTTTCCTTAAGGATTTTATAGAATTCGTCGGGTTTTATTTCAATTCTGTCAAGCTTTGTTTCGTTGTTTATTGTAACTGCGAACGGCATTATTACAAGATATTTAGACCATTCCTTCTCTGCTTCGGGGGAGATGTCGCAACCGCTGTCTGTAATTATTCTTACCTTTTCATTCATATTATCAGATCCTTTCTGTTAAAAAATTATGCCTGTGACCAATCATACTTTGTTAACGCACCATCGTTCTGGAGTTCGGGAAAATCCCATTGCCTGAGTATTTCGTATGCCGCAATTGCTACACTGTTCGATAAGTTAAGACTTCTCAGCGTAGGAAGCATTGGAATTCTTACACATTTTTCCTTGTTCTCAAACAAAAGCTGTTCAGGAAGACCAGCGTCCTCACGTCCGAAAATTATATAACAATCATCGGTGTACTTTACATCTGAATAACGATTCTGTGCCTTAGTTGTGAAATAATAGAAGCTGCCTTCATTTTTACTGAAAAAATCCCCGAGATTTTCGTAATAAGTAATGTCGAGGTGATGCCAGTAATCAAGACCAGCTCCTTTCAGCTGTTTGTCTGTCGGGGTAAATCCCATTGGCTTTACAATATGCAGTCTTGCACCCGTTACAGCACAGGTTCTTGCGATATTACCCGTGTTCTGAGGGATTTGCGGTTCGACCAGAACAATATTAAGTTTCAATACTATTCCTCGTTTCAGTAGAATAAATTTGTAATCACAATTATTATATCACAATTGTGAAGTTTTTGCAAGGGTTTTTCTTGTTTACTTGACAAATATATTATAATATGTTAAAATTATCAGTGATGTAGTGTAAAAAAGCGGATTTAAGATGCAGATTCCGCTGAAAATAAAGGGGTTTTGCCTGTGATTAACGAACTGAAAATGTCGAGCAACAAAATAAATAATGAACGCAGTAATGAAATTGCACTGGCGGTTGATGTTGCTGATAATCTTGTGACTGTAGTGTATTATGATTTACAGCTTAAAAGACGTTATGGAAGAGCGTCTGCTTGTGGAGTTGCTATAAATCCTGAAAATGCTCAGAGTGTTCTTGTGCGGTTGATTACGTCTTCTATGAGAGAGCTGAAAATCAACGGAAGCGTTGTTTCCTCCGTGGGAATTGCAGCCTCGGTATTGGTTGCGGCGGCGTTGGAAGAAGAGCTTTCACCATCTGATTTGTTTCTGAACTCTGATACACATATTTATTATGTGCCTTTTATTTCAGCGGCAGTCAACGGAAGATTTACAGCGTCATTGCTTACTGTCGCTGCTGATAATTGTATTGTGGCTGATTTTGGAAAAACATTTTGCGCTGCCCGCAAACAAAACGGAACAATTGAATGTGTTTCGTTTCCGCTGGTTGGTGCGTTTGACGGCTCGGGATATGAGAGCGGTATGCCCTCTGAAAATGGTGCAATAGACAATGTCCGTTGTGAAAAAGACGGAACACTCATTTATGAAGTAATCGGCGACGGAGATAGTGTCGGTGTTTCTCCGTGTGGAGCGGCAGCAGCTATCAGTGTTATGCTGAAAAGGGGAGTAATTGACAGCGACGGCATAATGCTTGACCGTGACCTTTTCGCAATTGGTGAGGATTTCTTCATCTCTCAGAGCGATGTCAGAACTTTTCAGTCTGATAAAGCAAGTGTGTTTTCCGCTCTTTCGTTATTCAAGGAATACGAACAGGCTTTCTACTCAGGTGAGATTTTTTCATCAGGTGAGGGACTTCGTGTGATTAGCGAGTTGGGTGTTCTTCCTACTGCAGTGCAGTCTGCATTCTGTAGAAATTCTACAGAACAGGGCATAATAATGTGCCTTGAAGATGAAGAAATGCGTAATAGAGCAGAGGAAATTGCCAGAAATACCAAGGATATTACGGCAAGTGTATACTCAGAATTCGACGAAAAATACTTTGGCGCACTTAATTTTTAAAAAAAATGTGAAAATTAACAAAAACCACTTGATTTTTTTGGTTGATAGTGTTATAATATTATGGTGTTTAGTGTTTGCAGGTATGTCCCGTATAGGGTAATAACGGGCGGCAGACACTGTGAGGGTAGTCCGCTGAATTCCGAGGAATCAACCTCGGGTGATAATATGTCACTCGGAATAAGCCGAATTCAAGAAAACCCTGAGGCTCCAAGGAGGAAATATGGACGCTTTAAAACTTATTGAACAGAGCAGCATGAAGGAAGCAGCTCCCGCAGTGGAAATCGGTGATTACGTAAAGGTTTACGTAAAGATTCAGGAAGGCGATAAGAGCCGTATCCAGATGTTTGAGGGAACTGTTATCGCTAAGAAGCACGGCGGCATCAACGAAACATTTACTGTTAGACGTGTTGCAC
>JAZQBH010000175.1:0-8701 GCA_045545655.1 Oscillospiraceae bacterium | reverse complement strand
GAATATACTCAGAAACGATAGCCCACTTTCCGTCCTCAACAGTTTTAACCTCGATAATCTTTGGAACATTGATGCCGATATTCTCTACACGGGCCTGATTCAATGCCTCGTTAAGAACATCATATTTTGCAAAGTCCTTGTCAAATACTTTTACAACAGTGTCGCCTTCACGGTAAATTGTTTTACGTGTGCGTACAGCAATAATCTTGTCTGTCATAAGGTCCACCTCCATTTATTAAACAAGCTTTGTGGTCTTGCCATAGTATGCGTTGAGATACATCTGCTTAATCTCGCTCATAAGCGGATAGCGCGGGTTGCAGCCTGTGCACTGGTCGTCAAATGCCTGCTCAACCATATCGTCAAGTCTGTCGAGGAAGTCCTTTTCGTCAATGCCGTAATCCTTGATTGTCTTACGGATTCCGATTTTATCCTTGAGCTCATCAATCTTGGCAATCATTGCTTCAACCTTTTCTTCGTCGGTCTTGCCCTTGCAGCCAAGCTCAGCGGCAACCTCTGCGTACTTTGCAAGCGTCTTGGGGTGGTCGTACTGAGAGAATGTTCCCATCTTCGGGGGCTTCTCGCAGGAGTTGAAGCGGATTACTTCGTCGATAAGCAGCGCGTTTGCAACGCCGTGGGGCAGGTGGTGGAATGCACCCAGCTTATGTGCCATAGAGTGACATACGCCGAGAAATGCGTTTGCAAACGCCATACCAGCCATTGTAGCGGCATTAGCCATCTTCTCTCTTGCAACAGGGTCGGGAGTTTCATTTCCGTCCTTGGAAGGTGCACTGTCGTAAGCTCTTGGCAGATAATCGAAAATCATCTTCAACGACTGCTTAGCAAGACCATCTGTGTAGTCGGTTGCCATAACAGAAGCAAGAGCCTCAAGGTCGTGAGTAACAGCGTCGATACCCGATGCAGATGTCAGTCCCTTCGGACCGCTCATCATAAGGTCGGGGTCATCAATTGCCATCTTAGGCATAAGCTCGTAGTCAGCGAGAGGATACTTAACGCCTGTATCCTGGTCGGTGATAACTGCGAAAGGAGTTACCTCAGAACCAGTACCTGCAGAAGTAGGAACTGCAATGAAATAAGCTTTTTCGCCCATCTTCGGGAATGTGTATACACGCTTTCTGATATCCATAAAGCGCATAGCCATATCCATAAAGTCAGCCTCAGGGTGCTCGTAGAGAACCCACATAATCTTAGCCGCATCCATAGCAGAACCGCCGCCAACAGCGATAATGCAGTCAGGCTCAAATCTTCTCATAGACTCAGCGCCAAGCTGTGCAGACTTGAGGGAGGGGTCGGGTTCAACATCAGAGAATGTTGTGTAAGCAATGCCCATTTCAGTAAGCTTGTCGGTGATGGGGGTGATAAATCCGCTCTTTGCAAGGAATTCATCAGTTACAACAAATACTCTCTTCTTGTTGAGTACGTCCTTCAGCTCGCTGAGTGCAACAGGCAGACAGCCTCTCTTGATATAAACCTTTTCAGGTGCTCTGAACCACAGCATATTCTCTCTCCTCTCGGCAAGGGTCTTTACATTTATGAGGTGCTTTACACCAAGGTTTTCGGGAACGGAGTTGCCGCCCCACGAACCGCAGCCCAGTGTAAGAGAGGGAGCGAGTTTAAAGTTGTAAATATCACCGATACCGCCGTGAGAAGAAGGAGTATTGATAAGCATACGGCAGGTCTTCATTCTCTCGGAGAAGTCAGCTATCTTCTCACGCTCAGTTACAGCGTTTATGTAGAGGGAAGATGTATGACCATATCCGCCGTCAGCTATAAGGTGTTCAGCCTTGTCGAGAGCGTCTTTGAAGGTCTTTGCCTTGTACATAGCAAGAACAGGGGAGAGCTTTTCGTGTGCAAACTCCTCAGAGATGTCAACGCTTTCAACCTCACCGATGAGAATTTTTGTATCTTCGGGAACTTTAACGCCTGCAAGCTGAGCAATCTTGAATGCAGACTGACCAACAATCTTTGCATTAAGCGCACCGTTTATAATAATAGTCTTACGTACCTTGTCAATTTCCTTATTGTTAAGGAAGTAGCAGTTGCGGTTTTCAAATTCCTTCTTAACCTTGTCATAAATCTTGGAAGAAACGATTACCGACTGCTCAGAAGCACAAATCATACCATTATCGAATGTCTTGGAATGAATGATAGACGAAACCGCAAGAAGAATATCTGCTGTATCATCAATAATTGCAGGAGTGTTACCTGCGCCTACGCCGAGGGCGGGTTTTCCGCTGGAGTAAGCAGCCTTAACCATACCGGGACCGCCTGTTGCGAGGATTATGTCAGATTCCTTCATAAGAGTGTTTGTAAGCTCAAGCGAAGGAACATCAATCCAGCTGATAATTCCCTCAGGTGCACCAGCCTTTACAGCAGCCTCGTATACAACCTTTGCTGCTTCGATAGTGGAGTTCTTTGCACGGGGGTGAGGGCTGATGATGATACCGTTTCTGGTCTTAAGGGAGATAAGAGTTTTGAAAATTGCAGTAGATGTGGGGTTTGTTGTGGGGATAACCGCACCGACAACGCCAATCGGCTCTGCAACCTTTGTAACACCATAAGCTTCGTCACGTTCAATAACGCCGCAGGTTTTGGTGTCCTTGTACATATTATAGATGTATTCAGCGGCATAGTTGTTCTTGATTACCTTGTCCTCAACAATGCCCATACCTGTTTCCTCAACCGCCATTTTAGCAAGAGGGATTCTCTGCTTGTTTGCTGCTGATGCAGCTGCAAGGAAAATTTTGTCTACCTGCTCCTGAGTATACTCAGCAAATTTTCTCTGTGCCTGACGTACACTTTCAAGAGCCGCTTCAAATTTCTCGATGCTGTCAACGATTTCGTGCTTCATAGTCATTCTCCTTCGAATTGATTCTATTTGCAAAGTGAGCGGTATTGCTCTCTTTGTTAATATTTTAACATATTATTCGTATCTTGTAAAATGCTTTATAATGATAGCACATATCATTTAAAATAATAAGCAAAGTCACGCTATATTGCAATAGTTAAATGTCGCTTCATATCACAAATATTTGCGTTTTGATTCAATCACATTTGTGATGAATTGCTTGTCAAGATTGGTCATTTTGTAATCTTTGCGATGGATTAAAACATCCTTGTAGGTTTTCTTGTTATCGAAACACTCACGTACAACAAGGTCATATTTTTCAAGCAAATCCTGCGGAACAGGGGAAACCCACATAAAGGTATGCGGCACATTTTCCAGTAAAGAAAACTGTGTTGCACGCTCAAAAACATAGATACGCTTATTGATTTCAGGGGAAAGCTCAGCCTTCTTGACATCAATAAGAGGCAACGACGGAACATAAGGGTCACCATGAGTTATCTCAATGCAGTTTTTAAGATCTTCCTTTGTGATTGTTTCTTTTTCTGCCAATGCACTGCCACGTTTAAGTAAAAGTACATACGAAAACTCGGAAACTGTATCATACAGCAACCGCTTTTCAATGAACATATCCGTAAAATACTTTTCAAACGACGATTCGTAACGTACAATGCCAAGGTTGAAATCACCGTGCATTACGTTATTTATTGTGCGCATAGAATTGGTTTCCTTGTAGAATATTTCAGCAGGGTCATCAAGGTCTATGTGCTTTGAAAATTCAGCCATTGCCGCGGCAAAGTAGCTTGCACGTGGCACGCTGATTGAAAAAGTCTGTTTACGCTGTTTTCCGTTGCGGTATATTTCCTCAACCTCTTCAACCTGTGCGATAATTCTTCTTGCACGCCGCAGAAATTCATCGCCGTCTGTTGTTGTGGAAATGCCCTTTGAAGTTCTCTTGAAAATAGTAATTCCAAGCGATTCTTCAAGCTCTTTTATCGCACGTGACAGGTTAGGCTGTCCCATATAGAGATTTGCGGCTGCTTTGCTGATGGATTGTGTTTCAGCTACTTCAACCGCATATTTCAGGTGAAGTATGTTCATTGATATAACCTCGTAATAAGTAAATCAATCACGTTCAAGGGCGGTAATTCCCGAACGCACCATTTTTATTATTCCAAAAGGCTTCAATAAATCAAGGAAGCTGTCAATTTTAGCAGGTTCGCCCGTAAGCTCAAGCATAATAGAATCAGCGCCTACGTCAACGGGCTTTGCACGATACAGATTGGCGATTTCGATAATCTTGTGTCTGTCCTCGGCATTGTGACCTGCACGGATAAGGATATGCTCACGTGTTACAGCACCCTCAAGGATTTTCACGTCGTAAACGTCGTAAAGCTTGAGAAGCTGGTTTTTAATCTGGTTGAGCGTTTTCAAATCACCGCTGACAACTATTGTCAGTCGGGATACATTCGGTTCTTCTGTTTCAGCAGCGTTAAGGCTCTTTATGTTGAAGCAGCGTCTGCTGAATAATCCTGATACACGCAAAAGAACGCCGTTGTTATTGGCAACTTTTACGGATAATACGTGTTCGAGCATTACAAATAATCCCCCTTAGCTTAAATCAATTTCGGTAATCGGGTTTACAATCGGCTTACCTGCAGGAATCATAGGAAGTACGTTGATATCACGGTCAATGCGTACTTCAATCATAACAGGGGCGTTTTTGGAAATCTCAAGCGCTTTCTTGAGAACAGGCTCTATATCTTCGTTCTTTGCGATAACAAAAGTCTGTATTCCAAAGCTTTCGCCGAGCTTTACATAGTCGATGTGACGGTTATCAAGGGTTGTCTGTGAGAAGTGCTTGTCGTAGAACAATCTCTGCCACTGACGAACCATACCGAGAACGTTGTTGTTGATAACAAGTTCAATTATCGGAATATTGTGCGCAGACGCAGTGATAAGCTCGTTGAGATTCATTGCAAAGCTGCCGTCGCCGGCAACGTTTACAACTGTCTTATCGGGACAGCCAACCTTTGCACCGATAGACGCACCAAGACCATAACCCATTGTGCCAAGTCCGCCTGAGGAAATAAAACTTCTTGTGTTTCTGAATTTGTAATACTGAGCCGCCCACATCTGATTCTGACCAACCTCAGTTGTAACCACAGCATTGCCGTCTGTCAGCTTGTCAAGTGCGGAGATTACTGCCTGCGGTGTAACAGGGAACTGCTCTGTTCCTGTCTGAACGGGTTCACCGAAGTCCTTTGCGATGATTTCATCTGTCCAGCTGTTTTTCTTCTGCTGAACCTTGCCTGTCAGCGATTTAAGGATAGCCTTTACATCGCCCTTAACGGTAACAAATGCTTCAACGTTCTTGTTGAATTCGGCGGGGTCTATATCAATATGTATAATCTTTGCGTTGTTTCCGAACACAGAAGCATCGCCGATTACTCTGTCTGAGAATCTTGTGCCGATACCGATAAGCAGGTCACAGGAGTTAAGAGCCTCTGCCGCCTTAACTGTGCCGTGCATACCAAGCATACCGATATAACGGCGGCTTGTCTGGTCATAAGCGCCCTGTCCCATAAGTGAGCAGGATACAGGAGCGTCGCACAGTTCAGCGAGGTTTTTCAGCTCCTCAACAGCGTCAGAGGAAATTACGCCGCCGCCTACATAAATATAGGGACGTTCTGCGTTGCTGATAAGCTCAATTGCTCTGTTTATTTCTTCTTCGTTTACATTGAATTCGCAAACTGCTTCAGGCTTTTCGGGTGTAAACTCAGTCACAGCCGCAGTGATGTCCTTGGGAATATCCACAAGCACAGGGCCTTTTCTGCCGCTGCCAGCAATTTTGAACGCAAGACGGAGAGTTTTCGCAAGCTCTGAGATGTCCTTAACAATAAAATTGTGCTTGGTAATAGGCATAGTAACGCCTGTGATGTCCACTTCCTGGAAGCTGTCAAGACCAAGTAGGCTGCACGGAACGTTTCCTGTGATAGCAACCAGCGGAACGGAATCCATATAAGCAGTTGCAAGACCTGTTGTAAGGTTAGTAGCACCAGGACCTGATGTAGCAAGCACTACACCTGTTTTGCCTGTTGCTCTTGCAAAACCGTCAGCAGCGTGACAAGCACCCTGCTCGTGAGAGGTGATAATGTGTCTGATCTTATCGCTGTACTTGTACAGGCTGTCGTAGATATTAAGAACAGCACCGCCGGGATAGCCGAAAATTGTATCTGCACCTTGCTCAAGAAGGCATTCTACAATGATGTCTGAACCATTTAAAAGCATTGTTTTGTCCCCTTCGTTAAATTTTTTACAACTATTTATATTTTACCACATAACCGCTATATTGTCAACGATATAATAGACGATTTTTCTTGGAAATTTAAATTTAAAACGGCTTTTTCGTCATTGTGCCTTATTTTTGAGGTGGATTTTGTGCATTTTATTGGCAATATGAATTTCAGATTATATGGACATAATATGTTTATATCAAAAGCGAAGGGAAATGTTATAATGAAAAAAATGGTATATATTTTAAAAGGTTCGCTAATAGGACTGCTTAATGGATTTTTCGGCTCTGGCGGGGGAGTGATAGCGGTACCTATAATGGAGAAAGATTGTTCTGTGAACGAGGCTCACGCAACGTCTGTTGCACTGATATTCGTGCTGAGTTTTGTTACAGCTATTTCCTATGGGTTTTCGGGTAATCTGGATTTTGACATTGCAATGGATTATATTCCGTGGGGAGTAATCGGTGCATTTCTTGGAGCGCTGTTTCTGAAGAAGCTGAAACCTAAATGGGTAAGAAAAATTTTCGGCGGACTGGTAACCGTCGCCGCTGTGAGGATGCTGATATTATGAGTGTAACAAGTGCGATAGTGGGTTTTGTTTCAGGCGTGCTGGCTTCGATGGGGCTTGGCGGAGGATTTGTCCTCGTCGTGTGGCTTACATTGTTCTGTGATGTGGAACAAAAAGCGGCACAGGGGGTTAACCTTTTGTTCTTTTTGCCCATTGCTCTGATTTCGCTGATTTTCCATTTGAAAAATGGTCTTGTAAATAAGCAGTTGATTAAAAAGCTTGTTTTCGGTGGAGTGCTTGGTGCAATTCTGGGAACACTTGGTATACGGCTGATTGACAGTGATGGTCTGCGTATGATTTTCGCTGTTTTTCTGCTTGGTTTCGGGTTAAGACAATTGTTTTCGAAAACCCCTGACACCGAAGAAAAATCCGATTTACCTGAACGCACCAGCGATTGAAAAAGCATAAAAAAATCCCCACAGTAAAACTGTGGGGATTGGTTGCTTGTAATATAAAATTACTTAAGCTCGATTGTTGCACCAGCAGCCTCGAGAACCTTCTTGAGTTCCTCAGCCTCAGCCTTGGGGCAGCCTTCCTTGATAGCCTTAGGAGCAGCCTCAACGAGCTCCTTAGCCTCCTTAAGGCCAAGACCGCAAGCGTCCTTAACTGCCTTGATAACAGCCATCTTAGCGTCACCGAAGGAAGCGAGAACTACGTCGAAATCAGTCTTCTCTTCAGCAGCAGCAGCGCCTGCGCCTGCACCAGCAGCGGGAGCAGCAGCAACAGCAGCAGCGGATACGCCGAATTCCTCTTCAAGAGCCTTTACCAGCTCATTAAGCTCAATAACAGAGAGCTCTTTTACTTCTTCAACAAACTTTGTAATCTTTTCAGAAGCCATTTTAATTTACCTCCATACATTTTATGTTTAGTTTTTAGTGTGTAACAGGAATAATCCTGTGTTTGCGGCTTTTATGCCGCCTCTGCGAAATTATGCAGACTGCTCGGACTGCTTCTTCTCGATTTCGCTGATAGCGATAGCAAGACGCTGCATCGGGCTCTGAAGCATAAATACGAGCTGAGAGAGCAATGTCTCCTTGGAAGGAAGCTTAGCGTAAACTTCAACTTCTTCCTTAGTGATAACCTTGCCATCCACAAAGCCAAGCTTTATGGAGAAAGCTCCCTTGGAATCCTCAGACTTCTTGTTCAGAATCTTCGGAGCAACAATAATGTCTTCCTCGGAAAGTGCAATAGCAGTGGTGCCGGAAAGAGCAGGCTCAAGACCTTCAATTCCTGCAGCCTCAGCTGCACGCTTAAGCAGTGTATTCTTAACAACAAAGTAATCAACGTTGTTCTCACGAAGCTCTTTTCTGAGAGCTGTGTCTTCCTCAACAGTAATTCCCTTGTAATCAACGATTACACCGCCTGCAGCCTTCTTGAGCTTTTCTGTAAGCTCTGCAACGAACTGCTGCTTTTGTGCAAGTACAGACTCACTGGGCATTTAAATTTCCTCCTTTAACAGTATTAGCTGTTAAAAAAACAAATCCTTCCTGTAACAAGACAGAAAGGCAGATAGAATTTTAAGCTCTATCCATTCCTCGGCAGGCGCATACGCATTAAAGATTTTCATTCGACAAAACTATCAAATATTCAAATCAACCTGCTGTCTTTAGAACAGCAAATTTATTATATCACATATTTTTCACGTTGTCAAGTACTTTTTTAAAATTTTTCTCTTGTTTTTTAAAAGAAAGTATGATACAATATATAATATATTCTAAATCTGCAGATGTTGAGGTGCTGTATGGCTGGTTCTAAAAAGTCTTCAGGGTCAGGTCAGAGAGTAATCCTGCTTGATGAAATAAGAGGTTTTGCTATAATATGTATGGTTATATACCATACTTTGTTTCAGCTGAAATATTCGTTTGGTGTTGATGTGCCGATTTTCTTTACTGATTGGTTCGGCATAATACGTGATATATTCGCAGGCACTTTCATTTTTATTGCAGGCGTAATGTGCAGATATTCGGGTAATAA
>JAZQBH010000174.1:0-3080 GCA_045545655.1 Oscillospiraceae bacterium | reverse complement strand
TTCTGAATCCACTCTGACTATAATCAGAACAGACCAGGCAAGGACATTCCGCCTGTAACCTTTTCCATCTCAGTGGTGCTGTAATCCTCAATCTCCTGAAGGATTTCGTTGACGCCGCTGATAATCAGATCCTGAAGCATTTCGATATCATCGGGGTCTACAACCTCGGGCTTGAGGGTAACGGACTTCAGCTCCTTGTTGCCTGTCATAACAAGCTCAAGCGCACCGCCGCCAACCTGCTTTGTAAATTCCTTTTCCTCAAGCTCAGCCTGAACACGGGTCATTTCTTCCTGCATCTTCTGTGCTTTTCTGACCATCTGGTTCATATTAGCCGCACCCTGAGTCTGATATTCCTTTGGAAGTCTTGATTTCATAATTTATTTTTCCTTTCATTTCAAAGGGCTTTCCGTTTTTAAACGGTAAACGCCTGTTTTTATTCCTTAACCGTTACGGTAACACCAAGCTTTCTTGCTTTTTTCAGAAATTCATCTACGGGCGAGGAACTTTCCTCTTCGTCAAGCCCGTTATTTCCACGCTCTATTCTGATGTGGAATGACATTCCGAACAAATCATTCAGCCTGTTTTCAAATCGTGTAAGCTCCTCGCCTACCACGTTATTCAGCAGCATTGAATTCAGCGTTGTTATAACCACAACTCCGTCTGAACAACGCACTGTTGAATCCCTCAGCATTGCGCCAAGCATAATATCGGTGTTTGCAATCTGAGCTATTCTGCTGCTCCACTGTTCCACAATATCCGCAGAGAACGGTTTTCTCTCGGGGGCGGCAACAGCGACTTCGCCCTCAGTACTTATCGGGTAATCATCGTCCGATAGGCTGTCGGGGTAATTCTGCTCAGCAGGCGGCTCGGGATACTGCTCCACAGGAGGCGGCGCATGTTCATAGAACGGCTGCGGCGGAGGCGGAGGCTCACCAAGCGGAATATCCGCAATAGGCGGCTCGCCCAGCTGAGGAACGTCCTCGTCCCATGGCGGAGGCAGCACATCGCCCACAGAATTATCAACAGGAGGATTGTCCTCCGTTACATCTGCAATCGGTTCAACTGGTTTAATTGGCTCAGCTGGCTCAGTTGGCTCAACCGGCTTTTTCTCAGCAACAGGCACTTCTGTTTTCGGTGTGCTTGCAACCGACGTCACAGGTGCAGATGTTGCAACGGGTGCTGTCGGTACAGCGGCACTGGTCGCCGAATTCGCCGAATTCGCCGAATTTGCCACAGGAACAGCACTCTCCGCAAACTGAACAACAGGCGGCTTTCCGCCACGTGCACACATCTTGACAAGGCACATTTCAGCGAGAGTTTTGCGCTGTCTTGTTCTGCCGATATTCTCTGAACACTCTGTCAGCAGAGTAATGCAGTCAAGCACCTCGCCCATCGAATACAACGCTGATATTTCAGCCAGTCTGCCGCGTTCGTCGGGCAGGGTGAAAAGCAGGTCGACATCATCGGGGGCTGTCTTGTATATCATCAGGTCACGGTAATGCTCTATAAGATTGCTTATAACAAGCGAGATATCCTTTGCGCCCTTGTGCAGCTCGCCAAGCAGACGTATACAGCCAGCGGTGTTTCTTGCGGCTATCATTTCAGAAAACTGAAACAGATGGCGGTTATCCGCAATTCCTGCACAGTCACGCACAACGCTTACTGTGATATGCTCGTCAGACGAACCGCATCTGTCAAGCACGGAGAGAGCATCTCTCATTCCGCCGTCAGACAGCCTTGAAATAAGCTCTGCGGCGTCCTTATCCAGCGACAAGCCCTCCTGTTCAGCAACCTTTATAAGCCGCTCGGCGCTGTCGTTTATGTCTACTCTGCGGAACTCAAACCGCTGACATCTCGAAGAAATCGTTGCAGGCACTTTATGAAGCTCCGTTGTAGCAAGAATGAACTTCACGTGCGGCGGCGGCTCTTCCAGTGTTTTAAGCAGTGCGTTGAACGCTTCCGTAGTGAGCATGTGTACCTCGTCGATGATATACACACGATACTTACAGGTAACGGGAGTGTACACCACTTCGTCACGAAGTCTGCGCACGTCCTCCACACCTCTGTTTGAAGCGGCGTCCATCTCAACCACATCAGGCGTTGTGCCCTCAAGGATTTCAAGACAGCGTTCGCACTTCATACACGGACTGCCGTTTTCGGGGTGTTCGCAGTTCAGCGCCATTGAAAAAATCTTGGCACAGGTAGTCTTACCCGTTCCACGTGAACCCGTAAACAGGTAAGCGTGGCCTGCCGAACTGTTGATTATCTGGTTTTTCAGCGTTGTGGTGATATGCTCCTGCGAAATAACATCGTCAAATGTTCTCGGACGATATTTTCTGTACAATGCAAGATACATTTCCCCACTCCCCTCAGACAATCCCTACGTTACTATATCCGCCGTATTGCCCCTTTTACAAATTCAAGCGCCCTCGATTATGAAGACAGGTTTGCCGATGCACACGATGAAATCCGCTTAGTGCTGCTCGATTCCTCGCCTGACACGGTTCACGGCACACCATTGCCCGGGACCTGCCTCCATAATCCAAAACGCTTGTATAGATAGTATACCATATCTCCGCCGAAAAATCAAGGGGTTTTTCCGCCGTCGTGAAATTTTTCTTCGGAAACCGCAAAAAACGGCGGCAAATCAACTGCCGCCGTTGTAAGTTAAATTGTTCCGAATCCGCTGATTTCAACGCCCAGCCAGAAACGCTTTTTCCTGAACTGCTCAGGCACGTTTTCAAACGATTGTCCGTCCGATTCTCCGTGAGCTACGAAGGTGATGATATTCGTCACGAACAGCTCTGAAATGCGTTCGGGAAGCTGTTCAACGTACTTTCTTCCGCCGAACTCTCCAAGCAGGTTATCGGAATACGACTTTGACATCTTTCCTATAACCATCTCGTTATGCACGATTTCATACACATCGCCGCACACACGCAGATACACCTCGTCGCCGCACTTTACGTTCTGCGAAATGTATGCCTGCCGCTGTACAGCCGTGCCCATATTACCCTCAACGAATGAGTAGTAATCTAAATCCTCGCTGTTGCCTGTGCCGAAGCCCACACACTTTGAAC
>JAZQBH010000173.1:0-3920 GCA_045545655.1 Oscillospiraceae bacterium | reverse complement strand
CACAGATGAGCGTACTTATTGGCTGTAACTTCCTTAAAGAGGGTGCAACACAGCTTTGTGCTGATATCTGCACTCTGCTTAAAATAAATGGATTCCGCACCTTTCTGACTGAAGAATTTGCGGAATACGCACCCCTTATCGGAGCAAAGGTTGTTAAAACGCCTGCTATGTGCAGTTCGATAGTAACTGTCGGCGGCGACGGTACTATCCTTAAATGGGGCAAGCTTGCGGCGGAATACGATTTGCCGTTGCTTGGCGTAAATATGGGCAGACTTGGCTTTATGGCGGCAGTTGAACCGAAGGACGTAAAGCGGATTCCCGAAATTCTGCTTGGCGACTACATAACAAGCAACCGTATGATGATGGAGTGCAAGCTCTACCGTGGCGGAAAGAAAATATATACAGACATCTGCCTTAACGACGTAATCGTGTCACGAAGCAGTGTGTCAAAGTTGCCCGAATATTCGGTTTACTGCGGTGAAACACTTGTTTCCAAGCAGCGTGCAGACGGTCAGATTTTCAGCACGCCCACAGGCTCAACAGCTTATTCGCTGTCGGCTGGCGGTCCGATTCTTTCTCCTGATATGGAGTGTATTGAGTTTACCTCGCTGTGCGCACATACACTGTTCAACCGTCCGATGATTTTCTCGTCTGACAATGTGATTACATTGCAGGTACAGCATTATCAGGACAGTAAAGCGTCGTTCAGCGTTGACGGAGGCAAGGGTATTCCGCTGATTGACGGTGATATGCTGAGAATAACCCGTGCAAAGAAGAAACTGCGTATTATAGAACTTGACAACGGATTTTTTGGAGCAATACTCGGAAAGCTGATGCAGCCGCTTAAATAAAGGAGTTTCGATATGACGAAGAAGCAACGCCAGAGCCTTATTCTGAACCTCATCTCACAGAACGAGGTTGAAACACAGACAGAACTTCAGACCCTTATGGCAGAACAGGGATTTTCAGTAGGTCAGGCAACTCTTTCGAGGGACATCAGGGAACTGAAGCTTGTAAAGAGATTGTCGGATAACGGCGTTTACTGCTACTTCTTTGAGGAAGAAAAGCCGCTTGATTATAACAGCATTTTTGCGCAATCAGTGATTTCGATGGATATTGCGCAGAATATAGTGGTGCTGAAATGTCACGCTGGTCTTGCGAATGCGGCGTGCCGTGTAGTTGATGAAAAGGGGTTCAGCTCGGTTGTAGGCACAATTGCGGGTGACGACACGGTTTTCGTACTTGCGAAAACGGAAAACTTTGCAATGTCGCTGATGTCGCAGTTCAGAAAGCTGATGACAGAAGATTGATTAACTAGTTCAGTTAAATCACAAATACAAATACATAGGAAAGGTAAAACAGATGTTACGGGAATTGTCGATTGAAAATCTCGCAGTTATCGAAAAAGCTCAGGTTAATTTCGGGGACTGCTTCAACGTGTTTACGGGTGAAACAGGTGCGGGAAAAAGTATACTCATAGGCGGTATAAACGCAATTCTCGGACAGCGTACCGCAAAGGATATAGTGCGCACGGGCGCAAAGAAAGCGGTGATTTCCGCACTCTTTGACGACCTGCCAGCAGAGGTCTGCGATATTCTGAATGAACTCGGAATTGAAGTAAGCGGCGAACTGCTGCTGACAAGAGAAATCTTTGCAGACGGCAAAAGCACCGCTCGTATCAACGGCAGAACTGCAACAGCGGCAATGCTGAAAACGATAGGCTCAATGCTGGTTGACGTTCACGGACAGCACGAAAACCGCATTCTCGTTTCTAATGACAATCAGCGTGATATCCTTGATAAATACGGAAATATTACCGAAAAGTATGAGCCGTATCGTGCGGCTTTCAGAGAGTTTGCGGCTGTATCAAAAAAGCTGAAGGCTCTCGTTGAGGACGAAAAGAACCGTGAATTCAAAATAGAACGCCTTACTGCAGCAGTAGAGGAGATTTCAGCGTTGAATCTCGAAAAGGGTAAGGGCGACCAGCTTGAACAAGAGCTTTTGCAGGTGCAGAACAGTGCAAAAATCCGTAGAAGTGTGTGGAATGCATATTCCTGTTTCAGCTCGGAAAACGAGGCGGCGGCTCTCGATATGCTGCAGAATGCGGCTGGCATTCTCGCAAAAATCGCTGATGTAGAGCCGAAGGCGGGCGAGCTTTGCGAGCGTATCAATGCGGTTATCCCTGAACTTGATGATATTTCCTCGGAAATAAGCTCGCTTGCGGACGAGGACGACGAAAACCGTGAGGCTATGCTTTCTGAACAGGTTTCAGCGTTAAAGCACGCAAAGCGCAGGTACGGTATGGAGGCGGACGAGCTTGTTGATTATCTTGCGCAGTGCAAGGCAGAGCTTTCCGAGCTTACCAATGCCGACAGCACCATTGACGAGCTTACCGGACAGAAGCACCAGCTTGCTGAAAAGGTAAAAGCCCTTGCAGAGGAGATTTCCACCTTGCGAAAGACGGCGGCTGAAAAGCTGTCTGAGGAGATTTGCACTCAGCTGACTTTCCTTGATATGCCGAATGTGCGGATTGTTTTTGCGGTTAATCCCGATAAAATCACAATCAACGGCAAGGACAGTATTGAGTTGCTTATTTCAACGAATGCAGGCGAGGAGCTTCGTCCGCTGAACAAGATAGCAAGCGGTGGCGAATTATCACGAATTATGCTTGCTATAAAAAGCGTATTGGCTGAAAATGACAATATCCCCACGCTTATTTTCGACGAGGTTGACGCTGGTATCAGTGGACGTGCCGCACAGAAGGTTGGTATCAAGCTGTATGAAACCGCCCGTCGCAGACAGGTGCTGTGTATCACGCACCTGGCGCAGATAGCCTCAAAGGCTGACACACATCTGCTAATCGAGAAGCAGACTGAAAATGAGCGTACATTCACTCACATAACCGACCTCGACCACGAGGGACGTGTAAAAGAGCTTGCACGTATTATCGACGGCAGCGGCACAAGCGAAAGCTCGCTTGCGGCGGCTGAAGAAATGCTTGCCGAAAAAGAATAAAAACCTGTATTGGGGCTGAAAAACTGAACAGCCCCATTGTTATTTGATTTATAATAAGTGCGGTTGACGCTTGATTTTTCACTCAGGCGTTAACAAATGTTTTTCAAATTTACAAAAATCGTTAAAAGGATTATCATAATTCTTTCACATTTAGTTTGTATAATAAACTCATAAGATTCAGTAAAGAATTATTGAGTTTTATACAGACAGCACCAAAGGAGTGTGACAAAATGGCGTATGCCAACACGTTCAAAAGACGTGAGATGAAGTTTCTGCTGACTGAGCCTCAGTATAATGCGATTGTACAGGCTATTCAGCAGTATATGACCATAGACAGCTTCGGGCTGCATACGATAATGAATATATATTTTGATAACGAAAATGACGACTTGATCCGTGCGTCGCTGGGAAAGCCGATTTTCAAGCAGAAATTAAGGCTGAGGGTGTATGGCAATGCGGCAAAGGATAACGAAAAAGCGTTCCTTGAAATCAAGAAGAAGTTCAGGGGGATAACCTATAAACGCAGACTTGAAATGTCGTATAAGGACTTGTTCGACTATGCTACTTCGGGAATAATCCCCGATGTTAAGGGACAGGTTTTCAACGAGATTGAGTGTCTTAAAACACGAATGAGCCTTATTCCGAGAATTGTGATCTGCTATGACAGAGAGGCTTATTTTGCTAAGGACGACAAAGAATTCCGTGTAACGTTTGACGGCAATATCCGCTATCGCACCAACGACCTTGATTTGCGGTCGGGGGCATACGGCGAACCGCTTACGGCGGCTCCGTTCCGTGTGATGGAGGTGAAGTCCGCAGGTGCTGTGCCGCTGTGGCTTGCGAGGATACTCTCTGCGAATAAGATATACCACGGTTCGTTTTCAAAATACGGTACAATTTATCAG
>JAZQBH010000172.1:0-9037 GCA_045545655.1 Oscillospiraceae bacterium | reverse complement strand
ATTGGTGCGGTTAAACTCACCTTTTCACGGGATATTGGGCTTTCAAACTCAACCCTTCCGCAGTGGAGCGCCTGTCTGCTGATGTCAGAGCAATCTCCGCCATACATATCATCACCGCACAGAGGATACCCGATATGCGAGAAATGCACCCTTATCTGATGCGTTCTGCCTGTTTCAAGGTGAATTTCAAGCAGAGTTCTGCCGTTGCTGTGCTGTATCGGTTTGTAGTTGGTGAGGGCATACTGCCCGTCCTCACGCACCTGACGCTTTATTATGCTGTCGTCAGTTCTGCCGATTGGCAGTTCAATGCTGCCCGACCGAGCGATTATGCCGTCAACAATGGCATAATATGTTTTGTTGATTTTCTCCGAGAGAGCAAACGCCGCAAACCTGTTCTTTGCACACACGCACAGTCCCGAGGTATTCTTATCAAGCCGATATAATGCGTGAAACGCACTGTCGGGATAAAGGGCAGTGTACAGATTCGCCAGCGTGTCGTCTGCGTGGGCAAGCGAAGGGTGAACTGGCATTTCGGGCGGCTTGCTGAACACTGCAACATCGTCGTCCTCGTACACAAGTTCAGCTTTAAGAGCGGGATTAGGGAGAATTGAAAATTCCCCCGTAATCGCCGCACGTTCTTCAACTGCAACACGCACAACATCGCCCGTATGAACTCTGTCCACGGTACGCAGAATTTCTCCGCCACGTGTAAGTCCGCAGGTGCGTTTAAGACCGTTTATCACACGCACAGAAAAACCGTGTTTTCTCAGAAAATTCTTGGCAAGAGAACCATCGTCCTCCGCTGACACTACAAGTTCAACTTCTCTCATTCTTTTGTAAGACGTATCTTATTGATATGCTGATAATCCTCAGAGAATGTTATAGCGTTATACATAAACATAGTCTGGGTGTAGCTGTCAACATCTACTATATAGTTGAGATTAGCGTTGATATAACGCATATCTACCATTGTAATTTTGCTGTAATGATTTGCAAGGAACGGCACAAGGCTGTGCGCATAGCTGTCCTTGATGATAAGCAGACTCTTGCCGTTGTCGATATCGGTTTCGATATTTACAAGCGGAGCGTTGCTGCCAGTAAAGGAAGAATACTTATCCTTTACATTGAGGAAATCACGGAAATAGAGGCTATCGTTTTCAAGCGGAGCGCCCTTTTCATCGGTTGTAGTCACCTTTACGACATGGCTTCCGTGAACGGGGTGGTAATACTCCATAACATCGGGAGCAATTCGGTCGTTAAGCGTGCTTGAATACAGCGTTCCCCTGAAATCTGTGCTTGCCGTTTCAATATTGAATTCACTGAGACTGTAAGGAGTAAATCCAAGTGCATTCGCCGCCGAGGTATACGCATAATATGCGCCCAGACTGGTCCAGTGGTGGTCGGTACGGTAGTAGATATACTCATCGGAATGGCCTGCAAGATAGCTTGCGGCGTCAATCGTAGTCACGTTTTCAAGCTGACCATAAACCTCTTCGATAAAGTTTTTCTGGCTGAGCAGACCGGCATACTCAGGGATTTTCGCAGAGAGATACTCCTGTGCAGTGGGTGCTATCATAATGCTTACGGGCATTTCGGGATAACGCTCAGCGAAAAGGTTAATTCCGCCGACTGCCTCAGCAACCTTTTCCTTGTTGTAGCTTTTGAAGGTCTGAACAAGCTGACCGTCTATCGTGTAGACGTTGTTGATTTCAGTCTTGCCTGCGAGGGTCTGCAGGGAGTTACAGGTTTTCACCCACAGCTCTCTGCCGACAATGTGGTCGCAGAAGTATTTCTCGAAATCCTCCTTGAACGCATTGCCTGTGCGGTCGTTGAGGTATTTCCACTTGAACGCTTTGAAATAATCCGCTGTAGTTTCAGCCTTATCCCACTTGTTTTCATCAATAAGGGTCGGGAATTTTGCAAGCGTGCGGTTTTCGTTTTCGCTCTTCACCTGTTTGGGCATAGCGATCGTTGCAATCGGCAAAGCGAGGAGAACTGCCGAAAACAACGCTATCATAAGCTTGTCGGGCGTCATTTTGAATTTCATAGTTTCTCCTCCTTCTTAGAAATTAAAGTACAGGAACGGATGATAGCTTGAGGTTGTGATAAACGCAATACTTGCAAGCATAATGCACATCTGTACCACGGGATAGCCGTACATAATCGCTGCAGGCGCTTTTTCCTTGACCTTTCCGCACAGCTTTTTCACAATATCTGTTGAGCCGATAATCGCAATTACAAAGATAACTCCGTAATTTACCAGCGAATTTACAGCATAGTTGTCAAGGAAAACTCCGTTTGAGCCGAACATCGCACCGATATAACCGAACACCTGTCTGAACATTTCGCCGATATTCACGGTAGACTGGTCAACAGCGTCGAACATTACCCAGCCAAACACAACCAGCACGAACGTATACAGCCAGCTGAAGAATGCAGGGATTTTCTCCAGCACCTTGCCGAGAAACAGCTTTTCAAGCACAATCAGCACGCCGAAATATGCTCCCCACAGCATAAAGTTCCACGACGCGCCGTGCCAGATGCCCGTAATAGTCCATACAATCAGCAGGTTTATTACTGTGCGCACCTTTCCCTTGCGGCTTCCGCCGAGGGGGAAATATACATAGCTCTTGAACCAGCCGCCGAGGGTCATATGCCAGCGGCGCCAGAATTCAGAGATACTCTTGGATTTGTAAGGATAGTCAAAGTTTTCAGGGAAGTAAAAGCCCACCATCTTTCCAAGACCTATCGCCATATCGGAATATCCCGAAAAGTCAAAGAAAATCTGGAACGTAAACGCAAGTATACCAAGCCACGCTGTCACTGCCGACAGCTCACCGAGCTCCATTGCCTTAACCTCAGTCCACAGCAGACCTATATTATCAGCAATAAGCACCTTCTTGCCAAGACCTGTTATAAAGCGTGAGATACCTGCGGCGATAAGCGGCTCTGTTATGGGACGGTCGTCGATTTCGTTCTGCACGTCCTCATAACGCACGATAGGACCTGCAACAATCTGCGGAAACAGCGTTACAAACGCCATAAAGCTTGCGGCGTTCTTCTGCACCTTAATCTTGCGGCGGTAAAGGTCGATTGTGTAGCTCATTGACTGGAACGTGAAAAAGCTGATACCGATAGGCAGCGGCAGATTGGGGTTTTTGATACTGAGCCCGAACCACTCGTTAAGCGACTCAATAAGAAATCCCGAATACTTGAACACGCCAAGCAGACCTAAGTTCATTATCAGCGAAACAAGAAGTGCCGCCAATCTTACTTTCGGCTTGTCATCAAATTTGTGAATAATACGTCCTGCGGTGTAGTCGATAAAGGTGCTGAGTATCATTACCAGCACGTAAATCGGCTCGCCCCACGCATAGAACAGAAGTCCGCTTATCAGAATAACCACATTCTTGCCCTTTTTAGGCACAATGTAGTAGAGTATCATAGTTATTACAAGAAATGCAAGCAGAAACGTCAAGCTTGAAAATACCATTACAATTCTCCTCTTTTTATTGCAGCCTGCAAAAGCCGCAGAACTGCTGTGCTTATAATGTATTATCTGATGTTTCAGACATAATATCATAAAATTCTTCTCTTGAATACATAACATTTATGATTTCAAGGAGAAGATTGGCAGACAGCCTTTCGGGAAGCCCCAGCCTTTTTTGCAAGGCAACCCTTGCGGCGGCGGAATTTGCCGCACCAGACAAACCCAGTTCCACGAAGTCCACTTTGGTGACAGGCTCTTTCAGCGACGAGGCTTTCTGTGCGAATACTCCAGCTTTTTCCAGTGCGTTCAGCAGAACAGAGTCTTCCATTCCCTCCACGCCGAGCAGACCTTGCTTTGAGGGCGCACGTTTGCGGCGCTCCTTGCCGCACACATCGGGGATATACACGTTTATTACCTCGCCCTCACGCACGATGTTGCGCAGTGCGTTGCGTATCTGCAAGCCTGCACTATCGCTGTCGGTGAGGATTATTATGCCCGTCTTTTTCGCAAGAGTTCTGATTAACTCTGCGGTTTCCTTATCCTTATATATTGCAAAGCCGTTCACAGGGATTATCACGGCGTCAACTATGTTCGACAGCCGTATCTTGTCATACTTCCCCTCAACTATTATTGCCTGTTTAATCTTAATCATTTATTCAATATTGAAATCTCTGTCAGCGCACGTTCAAGAAGAACACGCTTGTTAACATTGCTCGAATTGAGCGCTTTGTTTGTACGGTAAAGTATTGCAATGCACTGCCCCAGATACCCGTCATCAAGATACCGCACATCTCTGTAGGCGTAGTCCATTGCAAAAGTTCTGTTCGGCGGATACCCGAACATTTTTGCGGTCTGCTGTGAAGACGCACCTGCGTTTATTCCCAGCCTTGCACGGTACAAATCCGTAAAATGACCCGACAAAGCCGCCATTATCATAACAGGCTCGGTCCGCTGAACGAAAAGTGCGTCCAGTATTTTCAGCGCTGAACCGATACGTCCCGAAAGCAGTTCCTTTGCGAGGTTATACACGTTACTTGTCACCCTCTTCGGAACAAGCTTTTCTATGTCCTCACGGGTGATTTCGCCGCTTACCTTATAAGTCGCCAGCTTTTCAATCTCCGTTTGCAGTACAGTAAGACTGCCGCCGCATTCCTCCGCAAGATGTGTGGCATTTTCGGGAGCTATGGCACAGCCGAGCTTTGCGAATTTCTTAACCGTCATATTCGCAAGCTTTGCAGGCGGCAACGGCTTGAACTCACAGCTTGAACCGTATTTTTCGCAAGCCTCAAGCAGTTTTTTCGTCTTGGCTTTCAGCTTTTTAAGGTCAGCGGGATAGGTTTTCTGCGCAAAGATGAGCATTGCCGTATCGGGAATCTGCTCAATCATTGCAAGCAGTTGCTTATGTGTGTTGTTATCAAGTGAATCAAGATCGATGTCGTTTATCAGAACGCACTTATACTCCGAGAAGAATGGAATATTATCAAGATAGTCGGATATCTCGGAAATGTTGTCGGGCAGTTCCTTGTACACCACAAGGTTCATATCCTGTCCGTCAGGCGGCACTGCGGCGTTTATTATCCTGTCAGCATAGGTCTGGGTGAGAAAGTCCTCCTCACCGTAAAGAAAATAGGCACGGCTGAACTTGCCCTCTTTCAGAGAGGACTTCAAAGCCGCCTCAGTTATTTTACCCATAGCAATTCACCGCCGTTCTATTTGTTTTTCGTCCGTAAACACAATCAACAGCAAGCGAGGTAATCGCTTGCTGTTCAGATTTGTTTTATGCCATTTTCTCGTCAAGCTTTTTTCCGCCGAGGATATGAAAATGCAGATGCGGCACGGTTTGTCCGCCGTGTTCGCCCACATTGGATATCACACGATAGCCGTCGCTGAGACCCTCGTTCTTTGCAATCTCCGCAATCTTAACGAAAATCTTCGATACCACTGCACAATTTTCAGCAGTTACCTCGTGTACTCCGCCGATATGCGCCTTGGGAATTACAAGAATATGAACGGGCGCCTGTGGGTTGATATCACGGAAAGCGAGAATATCATCGTCCTCATACACCTTATTCGAAGGGATTTCCCCTGCTATAATTTTACAGAAAATACAATCCATTCTGTTTCTCCTTTCAAGCCACGATTATTCTATAACCACGCCGTTTATTCCCGAGAAAAGCTCTGCCGCATCGGCAACAGCCTCGTTGACCGCCTTTTCAGCCTCAGGAATATTCACTTTTGCATACTCTCTGAAATTGTTGAGCATTGCAAGGCTTTTATCTCTCATTGCACCGTAGTAGGAAAGATAAATCACGTTGTCTTTAAGCTGTTTTTCGCTTAACGCTCCGCTTTTGTAGTCCTCAGCAACACGCTTGTTGTAGTTGTCCATTTTTGCGGTATACTTGCCGTCGTCGCCCTTTTCACTGCCGATAAGGTCAGTGTACACCAACAACTGACTGCCAATCATTGCCATACAATAACGCTCGGTGAGGTACGTATAAGCCTCGTCAAGCGGCTGTGCGGTAAGCTCTGAAGTTGGTGCAGGGAATTTATCGCCTGTGCCCCAGAAGCCCTCAAGCACCGCAAGTTTTTTCATACTGATAAAAGCGTTTTCCTCAGTGATTTTGTCAGTTTCGCAGAGAATGTTCAGAACTTCATCTGTGATGCCTATACGTTTTTCAAGGCTTTCCTCTGTCATAAACTCACCAAGCAGCACCGCCAGTCTGCCTGTCAAGTCGTCTGCTACTGCTGTTTCAAGCGAACGCACCAGCAGATTGCTTGATACATTCGGCAAATCGCCGCTCGGCGAACTGCTTGCAATAAAATACAGCTTATAGTTATCACGCACAAGCGACGCATAATCCCATTCGGGCATAGCCGCAAGCGGATTTTCACTTGTATTGGAATTGTCCGTGCTGTCGGAATTTGTTCCCGACTGCGCAACACTCTGCAAATCCGAAGAAGTCCCCCCGGAGTCACAGCCTGTGATAGTCAGCATAACTGCCGCCGAGAGAATTAACGCTGAAAGTTTTTTCATAACAGCCCCCCATCACCGCAACCGCCTGTGCTTCTTACATAGTTGGGGATACCACAAAATGTTTGAGTATCCCCAATATAAATTCACGTTTAATTACACGTATTTTTCAACAATTGCCTTAGCCGCAGCAAGTGCGTCTGCAAGCTTTGAGCCATCGGGAACGCCAGCCATAGCCTGGTCGGGCTTTCCGCCGCCCTTGCCGCCTGCAACTGCCGCAACTTCACGGACGATAGTTCCTGCGTTTGCACCCTTTTCCACTGCGCTCTTGGAACACTTGCAGAGGATATTGCTCTTGCCGTCGTTTGTGCCTGCAAGAACGGCAACAAAGCAGTCAAACTTGTCAGCAAGGCTGTCGCCGAGCTTTCTGAGACCGTCTGCACCCATTGCAAGGTTTGCAGTAACCAGCTTAACGCCGTTTATTTCGGGAACATTGCTGAGAATGCTGTCAAGCTGTGCATTAGCGGAAGCCTGTTCCATACTCTCAATCTTCTTATCCTTCTCACGCAGTTCAGCAGTAAGGCTTTCTGCACGGTGAGCAAGCTCGTCAAAGTTCGGAACCTTCAGTACAGCGGCTGTCTTTTCAAGGGTTTCCTTGTAATCATACAGCATAGACATAACCGCCATACCAGTAACAGCCTGAATACGTCTTACGCCGCTTGCAACGGAAGCCTCGAATACTATCTTGAACAGACCTGCCTGTGAGGAGTTTGTAAGGTGAGTACCGCCGCAGAACTCTGTGGAGTAGTCGCCTACGCTTACTACTCTTACCACGTCGCCGTACTTCTCGCCGAAGAGAGCCATTGCACCCTTCTTCTTTGCCTCCTCGATAGGAAGCTCCTCGGTAACGACAGGAACACATTCCATAATTACCTTGTTTACGTAGTTTTCAACTTTCTGGAGTTCCTCGGGAGTAACTGCGCTGAAGTGGCTGAAGTCGAAACGGCACTGGTACGGGTCAACGTAAGAACCGCACTGGTGAACGTGGTCACCGAGAACCTCACGCAATGCCGCCTGAAGAATATGACAGCAGGTGTGGTTACGCTGTGTAGCCATACGCAGAGCGACGTCTACCTTTGCGGTAACGCTTGCGCCTGTTTCAAAGCCGCCCTTCTTTACTACGCACTTGCACACGAACTGACCGCCGCCGAGCTTTCTTGTATCAAGAACCTCCATCTCGTCGCTGCCGTGAACGATAACGCCCTTATCGCCTGCCTGACCGCCCATTTCTGCATAGAACGGGGTCTTGTCGATTACAACGCCGACAGTATCGCCCTCGCCGCACAGTTCAACGGTTTCGCCGTCCTTTGTGATAGCAAGGATTTTAGCGTCGCACTCAAGCGAAGTGTAGCCTACAAACTCGGTTTTCAGAGCGTCAAGGTCGGAGTTCTTTGCGTTATCCCAGCCGCCGCCGAGCTTCTTGTTTATACGGGCAGTGTCCTTCTGCACCTTCATACACTGTGCAAAGCCCTCTTCGTCAGCCGACAGACCCTTTTCCGCAAGAATTTCCTTGGTAAGGTCAAGCGGGAATCCGTAGGTGTCGTGCAGCTTGAACACGTCTGCACCGTCAAGGGTAGTCTTGCCTTCCTTGATGAGTGTTTCAATCATACCGTCAAGAATTGCAGAGCCGTTATCTACGGTCTTTGCAAAGCTTTCTTCCTCGGTTTTGATTACCTTCTTGATATATTCACGCTTTTCAGCCAATTCGGGATAAGCGGAGATATTCTCGTCGATTACAGTGTCGCATACCTCATAGAGGAACGGCTTCTGATAGCCGAGCAGTCTGCCGTGACGTGCCGCTCTTCTGAGCAGTCTGCGCAGAACGTAGCCACGTCCCTCGTTGGAAGGCAGAATGCCGTCGCCTACCATAAATGTAGTGGAACGGATATGGTCGGTGATTACACGGATAGACACGTCCTTCTTGTCGTCTGCGTGATACTCAACACCGATGATAGAGCAGATTTTGCCCATAATGTTCTTTACAGTGTCAACCTCGAACAGGTTGTCCACATTCTGCATAACGCACGCAAGACGCTCAAGACCCATACCTGTATCAATGTTCTTGGTTGCAAGCTGGGTGTAGTTGCCCTTACCGTCGTTGTCGAACTGTGTGAACACGTTGTTCCAGATTTCGATGATACGGTCGCAGTCGCTTGCCTGCTCGAAGTTTTCAAGCGGGCCGTACTTTTCGCCTCTGTCGAAGTGGATTTCCGAGCAAGGACCGCAGGGACCGCTGCCGTGCTCCCAGAAGTTGTCCTTCTTGCCAAGCTTTATAATGCGGTCACGGGGAACGCCAATCTTCTCAGCCCAGATTTCGCCGGCCTCGTCGTCTTCCTCGTAGATAGTAACCCACAGTCTGTCAGCAGGGATTTCAAGAGTTTTGGTGAGAAATTCCCACGCCCACTCGATAGCCTGAGGCTTGAAGTAGTCACCGAAGGAGAAGTTACCCAGCATTTCAAAATAAGTACCGTGACGTGCAGTTTTGCCGACATTTTCAATATCAGGAGTTCTGATAC
>JAZQBH010000171.1:0-5815 GCA_045545655.1 Oscillospiraceae bacterium | reverse complement strand
CCCCGACTCATTGAGTCGGGGAGGTTTTTAGTTGGAAAATCGGGGGCTTCACCGTTCTCAATCCATTACGCATAGACATCATCAGACAGCGGTGAAATATGTGATTTGGTCAGAAAAAACCAATCTTTATCAAAGGGTTTTGCCGTCACCGCATCAATATCCTCCTTGTCGTAATACAAATACGGACTACATTCTCCGAACAGCAATGCATCGGGATATTTCTGCATATATGCCGCTGTAATTTCCAGCAGCAAGTCCGTGTTCACACATCCCTCATCATGATAGACTGCATCAAAAAACACTTCACGATAATGCCTGCCGAATGGTTCAGGATAATCGACTGGCTCTGCTGTATCAACATACACACGGATGCCATTCGGACGGCTGTGCTTCCAAAGATATAATGTGTATTCATTTTCATATTCAAACTGTATCCCAAGCGACGAAATAATGTATGTGAATTCACAGATCACATCCGCTCTCGGGCGTTCTGGAATCAGTTTCCGGTTAAGATACATACTGCTGCCCATATTTTTCTCCTTTTTTAAGTCCCGGTATGCGAATTCTGGTTTTCACTTTCATTATACCCCGCTATCCCCGAAAAGCTGTTTATAAGAGGGCGACAAATGAAAATCAGGGAGGTAGACTGAGAAAAATGCCTTTGCCTGATTGTCGCTGATTTCGGTGAATTGTCCGCCGTGCATTGCAGTGAGGATTACATCGCCTGCGATTATGTCATTCTCGGTTATAAAATTCATTGGCAGGTGCTCAAGCTTTGCGTCACGATTGACAACGATGACCGTATCCCTGATTAAAACGGGAATAACCTCTGTTTCGCCGCCGACTATTCCGCTGAATGCCTCGGCGGTGTTTTCAGTATCAACCCAACAGGGGTCTTCGTTTGGTTTAATAACAAGCACTTTCATTTTTCATTCTCCTTTCAGAAATTCGGGTTTCAGGTCGTCTGGGTTTGTTTATATGCCAATTCGGTCGGCAAATCATCAAAAAGTTCAGTTCTGGTTTTATTGTTCCTTAGCTTTTCAAGAATTTTTGTATCAGGGTCAGGATAGATTATCAATCCATCTTCCTCACCCTTTTCGGGACGGACAGGATAAGCAAGCCGCTCTTCGTTTATTGAAAATTGTGCGTTAATTTCTTGTTTGTTTCCCCTTGCATCAAGGCGTATCCATTTCTGATATTCCCTGAGATAAACGCCGTTAAGCCCGTGGTATACAAGAACAGGCGCAGTTTCATCATCTAAAATCAACTTCTGATAACAAAAGCCCGTCGGGATACCTTTACACCGTAACAAAGCGGCTAACAAATGAGATTTTGCAAAGCAAATTCCGTGCCTTGCTTTTAAAACTTCAGAAGCTGAACAAGTAATGATATCTTCATTGACATCTGCCGAATGAGAAATCTTATCCCGAACAAATTCGTATGCGGCTCTGATATATTCGGTTTCATTGCTGAAATTTTCAGATAATTTTTCAGCAAGCTGAACGACAGTTTCATTTTCCCAATCAATCGCACTATCTTGCTTTAAATATGCAGTTATATTGTCTGTAAATAGCGAAACGTTCATAATTTTTCTCCAATGATTTTTTCTTATTATACCACACCCTTCCAGCGATTTCAATATCCTCATTGCATTTTTAAAGCGGTTATGTTATAATAGCATTATGCTATAAATCAACAGAGGGGCGGTGCAGTATGAAGAAAATACTTATTGTTGAGGACGACTCCTCGCTTGCGGCGGGGCTTTGCCGTGCGCTGAAAACCGAAGAAATACAGACCTTCGCCGCAGACACTCTGCGTTCAGCTGGTGAACAGCTTGCACAGGGCGACTTCTCGCTGGTAATCCTCGACGCAAATCTTCCCGACGGCAGTGGGTTTGACTTCCTCGCCACTATAAAGCGTGATTTTGCAATACCCGTGATAATGCTTACCGCAAACGACCTTGAATCCGACATCGTAGCAGGCCTTGAGGCTGGCGCTGACGACTACATAACAAAGCCCTTCAGCCTTGCCGTACTTCGTGCAAGGGTGAACACTCAGCTGAGAAGAACAGCCGCAAAAGCAGAAACAAGCAGATTTGTAAGCGGCGATTTTGTGTTCGATTTCGACAATATGCTTTTTACTGTTAAGGGTGCGGCGGTTGAACTCAGCAAAACCGAGCAGAAGCTTTTACATATCCTCACCGACAATGCAGGGATAACGCTCGCCCGTGACCGCCTTGTGGACAGAATATGGACGGACGGCGCAGAGTTTGTTGACGAAAACGCTTTATCCGTAACCGTAAAACGTCTGCGTGACAAGCTTAACGCAAAGGACTACATAAAAACGGTCTACGGAATAGGATATACGTGGGTTAAGAACAATGACAAGTGAAATTGTTTTTTCAGCAGATTTTGAAATATGGCTGATAATTGCTGTTGCCGCCGTGATTGTTGCGGCAGGGGTAGGTTATGGGATATACAGCCGCATAAGTCTGCGGAGAAATCTGAAGAAAATCGACGAAATGCTTGACAAGGCTATCGAGGGCAGTTTCACGGAAAGCTGTTTTGACGAGTCTGAGCTTTCATATCTTGAAAACAAGCTGTGGAAATACCTCTCATCTTCGGAGATTTCCGCACAGAAAACCGCCGAGGAAAAGGCAAAAATCAAAACGCTGATTGCGGACATCTCCCATCAGACGAAAACCCCTGTGGCAAACATCAAGCTTTATTCCGAGCTGCTTTGCGAAAGCAATCTGTCGGCAGAGCAGAGGGAATATGCCGACCGCATTTCTTCGCAGTCGGAAAAGCTGTCGTTTCTGATTACCTCGCTTGTAAAGCTGTCACGACTGGAAACAGGGGTGATTTCCCTCTCGCCGACGGAAAACAGCGTTGCGCCTATGCTCCGTGACATAGTGGCTCAGGCGAGCGCAAAAGCCGACGAAAAGGGGCTTTACCTCACCCTTGACTGCGGCGAAGAAAAGGCTGTGTTCGACGAAAAATGGACAAACGAGGCTGTGTATAACATTGTAGACAACGCTCTGAAATACACGAAAACAGGCGGCGTGAAAATATCCGTTAAGGAATACGGAATGTTTGTGTGCATTGAAATTTCCGACACGGGCTGCGGCATTGCAGAGGAAGAACAGGCGCAGATTTTTTCCCGTTTCTATCGCTCAGGGAAAACCTCCGCTGAAGAGGGGCTTGGTATCGGGCTTTACCTTGCAAGGCAGATTGTACAAGCGGAAAACGGCTACATAAAAGTGTCGTCAGTTGTGGGAAAAGGCTCGGTTTTTTCGGTGTTTCTTTCAAAACTGTAAGAATTCATTCCGTTGTGGAAATAACGTGGAAAGATTTATATGTTATAATCCGTATTGTAGAGAAATTTACAATACGGATTTTCATTTTCCGACAGACTTACACAGATTAAGGAGTAGATTATGGCTATACTTACAACTGACAATCTTATAAAAATATATGGACAGGGCGAAAACGAGGTACGTGCCCTCGACGGCATAAGCCTTGAAGTGGATAAGGGCGAGTTTGTTTCCATTGTGGGCACTTCGGGCAGCGGAAAATCAACGCTTCTGAATATGCTCGGCGGACTTGACCGCCCCGACAGCGGCAGCGTTTTCGTGGACGGAAAGAGCATTTTCACGCTCGGCGACGAAGAGCTTACTATTTTCAGAAGAAGAAAAATCGGCTTTGTCTTTCAGAATTACAATCTCGTGCCGTCGCTTAATGTGTACGAGAACATTGTTCTTCCTGTTCAGCTTGACGGCAGAGAGCCTGACAGCGAATACATCACCTCGATTATTGATACGCTAGGGCTTGCGGAAAAGCTGAAAAACCTGCCCTCCACGCTTTCGGGCGGTCAGCAGCAGAGGGTTGCCATTGCACGGGCATTAGCCGCAAAGCCTGCGATTATCCTTGCAGACGAGCCTACGGGAAACCTCGACAGCAGAACATCACAGGACGTTCTAGGACTTTTGAAGGTGACAAGTGCAAAGTACTCCCAGACAATTGTTATGATTACCCACAACGAGGAGATTGCACAGCTTGCCGACCGCATTATCCGCATTGAGGACGGCAAAATCGTTTCGGGAAAATAAGGGGTGATTTCTGTGAAGGTAAACAATTATAAAAGTATCGCTCGTGTAAGCGTGAAAAATCTTCTTATGACAAAAATGCGCTGTGTGATAACGGTTATTGCAATTGCGCTTACTACCATTCTTTTCACGTCGCTTTTTACTATACTTATGACTATGGCAAAGGGCTTTGAGGAGTCCAACTTCAGACAGGTAGGCACTTATTCTCACGGAGAGTTCAAGCGGCTGACCGAGGAGCAGTATCTCGAACTGCGTGACGATAAGGCTATCAAGGATTACGGCTTAAGACGTATCGCAGGAATAACCACAGGCGACGCCTTTGCTAAATACTTCGCCGAAGTAAGCTATATGGATAAGAATGCGGCGAAGTGGGGGTATACCACTCCCGAAAAAGGTGCGCTTCCGAGGGAAAACACCAACGAGGCCGCCGCTGATACAAGGGTGCTTTCTTTGCTTGGAGTTGAGCCTGAAATCGGCACAGCATTCACGCTTTCAATGGATATCGACGGCATTATCGTCACCGAGGATTTTGTTCTCAGCGGCTACTGGGAATATGACGAAGCCTCGCCTGCTTGCCACGTGCTTATCCCCGAAAGCCGCCTTGAGGAGTTTTTCACGGAATATAATGTGCAGTTCAACGACGAATTTACAGGAAAATACGGCTTGAACGTAATGCTGAAAAGCAGTCGTAACATCGAAGAACAGCTTGTTGAAATTCTTGAACGCCACGGTTATATAGACGGAAGAAACGGCGAAAACGCTGTTTCCATCGGCGTGAACTGGGGCTATATCGGCGAGGGCTTCGGCGAAAGCGCTGACCCCGAAAGCATTGCCGCTTTAGCCGTTATTTTGTTGTTTATCATCGGCACTGGTTATCTTATCATCTATAATATTTTCAGAATTTCCGTTGCCAATGATATTCGTCATTACGGAATGCTGAAAACCATCGGCACTACCCACAAGCAGATAAAAAGTATGGTTATGACGCAGGCGATGGTGCTTTCGGCGGCTGGCATTCCGACAGGACTTCTTTTCGGCTGGCTTATAGGAAATGTGCTTTGCCCCGTGGTGATTGCTGAACTTAACGTCTACCAGTCCTCAACGTCGGCAAGTCCGTTGATATTCATTTTTTCGGCGGCGTTTTCGCTGTTGACAGTGCTGATTTCCTGCTTTATTCCTGCAAAAAGTGCGGCGGCGGTTACTCCTGTTGAGGCGCTGAGATACACCGAGGGCACAATGAAATTCAAGCGCAGAACAGGTCAGAAGGGTGTTTCTCTCTTCGGAATGGCGGCGGCAAGACTTGCCGGCAGTAAGGGAAAAACCGTGCTTACGGTAGCGTCGCTGTCGCTGTCGATAGTGCTTTTCACCATCACCTACACGTTTTCAAACAGCTTTAGTATGGAGAAATATCTCGCTGATGTTCAGGCTGATTTTCTCGTTGCCGAAACGGAATATTTCCGCTATGACTGGGACGGGGAAAACGCAATCTCCCTTGAAGAACACGGATTTCTCAGAAATATGGAGGGCGTAACCGACAGCTTTGTTACTTATGGAATACCGATGACATATTCCCCCGAAACATATTTCAGCGAGGAGTTTATCCGTCAGAGGCTTGCCGACTATGGGAATGATGATTTAGCTATTGATGATTACATTTCACGCAATGCAAGGGCAGACGGCACTGTTTCGGATTATATTAAGTCGGATCGT
>JAZQBH010000170.1:0-2844 GCA_045545655.1 Oscillospiraceae bacterium | reverse complement strand
AATTCAATGTTCCTTTCATTGCTGTGTTCCTCCTTAATTATTATTCGCGTTCTCCGCCGTAGTAGTCGATAAGCTGTTGGTACACTTCATCAAATTCTCCGTCAAAAAAGGCGATGTCGTTACTGCGCTTTGATTTACAGTGTACAGAGCATATCCACGAGCCACGGTCGCCTACGCTGATTATCGTAAAGCCGTAGCCCTTGCGATGCGAGAGGATATCGTTGCATTCTCCGCCGCCGTAAACGCTTCCGTCAGACGATGTGTAAAAGGGCATAACAGCACAATCAAGATAAGTGCTTTTTGACTTTCTGTTATCACAGATACGCTTGTGCATTTTATTCAGAAGCTCCTCATCTGCTTCTGAGGCGGTTTTCAGAAATTCTTTCAGTGGCATAGTTTTTATTTCAAGCATAATAGCCTCCTTGTTTGAGTGCTTTTCGCACTTTCTGCGTTTTTTGTAATCCCCCTCACCTCTTAGTAAGATAGTGAAAAAGAAGTTTTTTTCACTATCGAGTGCCAACCTGTGTTTGCAACAACACTTGCTACGAATTGACCAAGGCGGCACGCCTTTTGGCAAGGGGGAATTTGCGTATGAGATTATGCTAATCAGGTTGTCTGCATAGGCTTTTCGGGATTGGTGTTTTCAGCGATAGGCGCTTTAGGTGCAACAGGTGTTGCAGTGGTGTTGATTCCTGTTGCGATTGCCTTACCCTGAACGAATGCGTTAAGCATTTCCTTGATGTCAATGCCAAGTCCCTCAAGCAGACCGGAGGAAGCCTGTGTGGTAGCGTCAGTGATATCCTTCACCATCTTTGAAGTGTTGCCGTCGCCGTACATTGTAATCTTGTCGATGTTCTCCAGCGGCTTTGCGATAGCCTCTGCGATAGCGGGCATCTGCTCGAAGTACATCTGGAGGACAGCGGCTTCTTCCATCTTCTTCATAGCTTCAGCACGCTTGTCAAGACCTTCTGCCTCAGCGAGAGCCTTAGCACGGATAGCCTCAGCCACCGCAACACCCTTAGCACGGATACCCTCAGCCACCTGCCCAGCGGCATAGCGGGCAGCCTCTGCACGAGCCTTTTCAGCGGCAGCCTCATTCTGAGCCATTACGAGAATAGCGGCAGCCTCGTTCTTCTTGATTTCCAGTTCAGCTTCTGCCTTACGGATTTCTTCGTACTTCTTAGCCTCAGCGTCCTGCTGGGTGGAGTACAGCTCTGCGTCAGCGTTCTGCTGAGCGGCATACTTCTGAGCCTCAGCGGTTTTCTTGACTTCTGCTTCAAGCGCACGTTCCTTGATTTCAGCTTCCTTAGCCTTAATCTCAACTTCCTTTTCCTGCTTTGCAAGGTTTGCGTTAGCGGTGGTAATTTCGATTGTTCTACGCTGCTCTTCCTGCTGAATGGTGTATGCGGCGTCTGCCTCAGCCTTCTTGATGTCGGCGTTGCGCTTGAGTTCAGCCTGCTTGATTTCAAGCTCGTTCTGACGAACGGCAATTGCAGTTTCGGAGTCTACACGTGCGTCGTTAGCCTTGCGGTTAGCCTCTGCCTGTGCAATGCGGATATCACGCTCAGCCTCTGCCTTGGAGATAGCGGCTTTCTTACGAATCTGCATTGTGTTGTCGATACCCATATCGTTGATAACACCGTTGTCGTCAACAAAGTTCTGCACGTTGAACGAAACGATTTCAAGACCCATAGCCTTAAGGTCGGGGTCAGCGTTCTGACGAACCTTGTCAGCGAATGCCTGACGGTTGGAAATCATCTCTTCAAGGCGCATCTGACCAACGATTTCACGCATATTACCTTCGAGAACCTCACGTGCAACATTGGTAATGTACTGCACGTTCTTGTTAAGGAAGTTCTGCTGTGCACGCTGAATTGTTTCCAGTTCGGGGGAAATCTTTACGTTTACAACAGCGTCAATCATAATGTTTATGTAGTCGGCGGTAGGAACAGCCTGTGCTGTCTTAACGTCAACGGACATAAGTGAAAGTTCAAGTACGTCGCAACGCTCGAAGAACGGCAGCTTTACAGCAGCCTTTCCTATAACGACCTTTGCCTTTCTGCGAAGACCGCTTATGATGTACGCCTTATCCGGCGGAGCTTTGCGGTATCCTGCGGCAAACATAAATACTATGATTGCAACAACAATAGCTATTGGAATTACATATGGTGGCATAATTATCCTCCTGAAATAAAGTTAATATAAATTCGGGACTATCCCTTTACCATTTATTATAGCACAGTAATAAAATTTTGTCAAGTGTTCTCCTGAATATATTTCATAAAAAACCTTATCCGTTCTTTAATTTACTGGAAAAAACGCATAACAAAGCGTTTTGGTGAAAATCCTAATTATAAAAGTAAAACTCAACAAAACTTATCAACAAAAATTGTATATTTTTACGGTTGACTATTTCCGAAAATTCCTATAATATATATTGTGGAAACTTGTTCCTATAAGCTGGTATAGCTGATTACAGCAAAAAAGCGAGTGTTTATTGCTTATATTAAATAGGTATATATACAAGTTACTGACAGGTATATAGCCTGTCGGATTGGAGTTGGTGCAATGGAAATTATCAAAAAGATTATTCAGATGGATAAGGCTGCTGCCACACGTGTGGCTGAAACCGTTGAGCGTGAAAAAAATCTGCTTAACAGCAGCAGCGAGCAGGAAATGCTTGAAACCCGTGCCGCCCTTGAAGAAGAGCGTAACGAGGCAGAGAAGCACCTTCACGACGCTGAAAAGAGCCTTGCTGAAAAGCTGAGCGTTTCCGAAAAGGAAAGTGAAGAACGTTGCAAGCAGCTTGATGATATTTTCGCACAGCACAAGTCCGAATGGAAA
>JAZQBH010000169.1:0-2010 GCA_045545655.1 Oscillospiraceae bacterium | reverse complement strand
AGAGAACTTTTTGACAATATTCTTATTGCCGCAAACGCCTTCGCTTCAAATGGTATAAAAAAGGGAGATATTGTAACTATTATCTCCCTTAATACTCCTGAAGGATAATGTTTCGGGAGAGCTGTCCGATGAGCAGTACGAGTTGTTGTCCAAGGATTACGACCGAGAGCAGAAACAGCTTGATGAAATCGTCAAAGAGCTGACGACGGTTATTGAGGAACGTGAGCAGATAACCTCTGACATCAATCAGTTTATTAAGACAGTGCAGAAGTAGGAATTTGTTTCAGAGCTAACTCCCGAAGTTATGCACGAACTGATTGAACGAATTTAAATTCACGCTCCTGATAAATCCAGCAGTCATCAACAGCAGAAGATTGATATTTATTTCAGATTTAATAGTTGACTTTTTTATTTTTATGTAGTATAATATTTATAAACCTGCGCATAATATCTTTATGAAGCAGAAGTAAAACTGCGTATTATCCCAATATTATGCAAATACAAATATGCGCATTATCCAAGAGGTGCTTTTATGATACTTAAACGTAAAATATATGAAAAGCTGCTAACACTAAAAAAAGAATTCAACGGCAAAAAAGCCCTTCTTATTGAGGGGGCAAGACGTATCGGCAAATCCACAATTTGCGAAGAATTCGGCAAGAACGAATACAAAAGCTATATTCTCGTAGATTTTGCCAAATGTCCCGATGTAGTAAAGAACTATTTCGTGAGTTATATAAACGACCTTGATACTTTCTTTATGCTGTTGTCCACATATTATGGAATTAAGCTGTACGAACGTGAATCGCTGGTTATCTTTGATGAGGTACAGATGTACCCGAAAGCAAGGGAGTGTATAAAATATCTCGTTGCTGACGGTAGATACGACTATATCGAAACAGGCTCTCTAATCTCTATAAAAGAAAATGTCAAGAATATACTCATCCCCTCAGAAGAACGTCATCTGCGTATGTATCCGCTAGATTTCGAGGAATTCTGTGACGCTTTGGGAGAGGAGCAGATTATCGGCTATATCAAGAAATGTTTTTCTGATAGAACGTCTCTTGAAGCTGAGCTTCACAACAAAGCAATGCTTTTGTTCAAACAATATATGCTTGTGGGCGGTATGCCACAAAGCGTTATTGCTTTCATTGAAAACAAGAAAGACTTTGATAAAGCTGATATTGAGAAACGTGATATACTGACCCTTTACCGTGCTGACATTATGAAGATAGATTCCACATATAGAAGCAAGGTTCTTACGATTTTCGACCAGATACCCGGATTGCTTTCTCAGCACGAAAAGCGTGTGGTATTTAATGATGTTTCTGCAAAAAGCACAGCAGATCAATACGAGGAAACCTTCTTCTGGCTGTCGGACTCAATGATATCTAATGAATGCTTTCTGTGTAACGACCCGAATGTAGGATTGTCAATCAACGAAAACAGAACTTATGTAAAGTGCTACCTCGGCGATACCGGACTGCTTGTCAGCCACGCCTTTGACGAAAACGAATTGCTTGAAGATGAAGTCTACAAGCAGATTCTCGGCGATAAGTTAAATATGAACGAGGGTATGCTCTACGAAAATGCCATTGCTCAGATGCTGACGGCAAATGGTCACAAGTTGTACTTTTATACACACTACAATGCTGAAAAGCACCGTAATGATATTGAGATAGATTTTCTTATCTCCAATAACAGTAAACTGAAATATAAGATGTACCCGATAGAAGTCAAGTCAGGAAAGAAGTATTCGCTGGAATCGCTCAAACGCTTCAAGGAGAAATACAAAAATCGGATAGGCGAATGTTATGTTATTCACCCACGAAATCTCAGCTTAAAAGACGATATTATCTGCATACCACCTTATATGACTATCTGCCTGTAAATCCGCCTGTAAAAAGATTGACTCATCTGATTTTTTGCACGACATTTTGCTAGTCTGATGAATGTAAACCTGTCGGTATTTCCAACCTTTACAGTATATGGCTTTCTGAACATTAAGCA
>JAZQBH010000168.1:0-10353 GCA_045545655.1 Oscillospiraceae bacterium | reverse complement strand
CGCCTGAGCGCTTGAACGCCTCGTCGTCAAACGGATCAAGCTTACGGGGAACTCTGTCGTAGGCATACTCGGTGCTTACGATATTGCCCTCACGCATAAGCGGACGAATGCCCATATAATCCTTATCCTTATTGAAACGCTTGTTATAGCGGAGAGCACGTCCCCTCTGCCCCGACACGAAATTCACCCCGAACAGTGCACCAGCCGAAACACCTGCAACGCTGTCCACGCTGATTCCGTTATCCATAAACACATCAAGCACGCCAGCCGTGAACATTCCACGCATTGCGCCGCCTTCCAATACCAAGCCTGTTTTCATACTCTTCTCCTTACAATTCAATACTATTTCTACATAAACAGGCTGACAGGAAAGTGCCAGATGCTAGGAAACAGCCGTTCGGCTAGGCTTTGTGCCTGCCGAATGGATGTTGACGACGCAGATGGTGCTTTATCGTCAGCCTTCCATTTATTTAGACAATGGCGGTATATCATACTCGCCCTTATTCATTGCTCTCATCATAGCCTCGATAAGCTGAGGCTGTGTTACCTTGCACGTACTGCGGTCGAACAGTGCAAAGCCCTTTTCGCCGTTCCAGCCGTTGTCCCAGCAAATCGGAATACAGCCGTTTTCCCTCGCAGTTTTCACGATATACTCATACCAGTATCGTCTGTACTTTGCAAAGTCACCGTTCACGTGCGATTTATCCTGAACACCCATCTCACCGATAACAACAGGGTATCCCTCTTTCACAAAGCGGCTGTTCAGCAGTGAAAACTGCTCTTTCACGTAGTCCTCCTGACCCCAACTGTCGTAATTTGCAACGGCATACTGTCCCCATTGCGTTGTGGCTGTGGACATATTCTCGTCCAGTGTAAAGTTGTAGGGGTCGTAATAATGCACCGAAATCATCAGACGTTTGCCGTCTGCGGTGCACTTGCTGTCATTAGGGATTTCAAAGCCGTGTTCCTCGGTTGTGTAGCCGATGTTGGTGTTCCACCCAGGAATCAACAGCCAGCGTTTTTGGTTATTGCCGCCTGTTTCACGTACGGTATCAACAAAAATCTGATTATATCCGTTGAGGTTGTCATAAGCCGCCACAGGGGGATTGCCATAAGTATTATCGAACACCTCGTTCATTGACTCGAAAACAAGATGCTCGTCATAGTCCTTGAAACGCTCGGAAATCTGCTTCCACACTGCCGTGAATTTTGCTCTGATTTCCTCCTGATTACTGTCAGCACACTTCAGCCAACCGCCATCTACGGTGTAGTAGCCGTCGTCGTGAACGTTGATTACTGCCGTCATATCGCACCCGATAACGTAATCTACCACCTGCTGAACACGGTCAATCCACTGTTCGTCGATTATGTAGTCAGGGGCATTTCCGATTTTTCTGAGGTACGACACAGGAATACGCACCGTGGAAAAGCCCTCTGCCTTCACCGCCTGAATAAGCTCCTTAGTTATCGTGGGATTTCCCCACGCAGTTTCACCCGGCACACCGCCTACGGACGCTTCAAGCTGGTTACCTAAATTCCAGCCAAGCCCCATCTGCTTTGTCATTTCAGCGGAGTTATACTCGTCCCAACGCTGAATATCGGGCACTGTTTCATCGGGGATATCCGCTTTTCCGCTGTCCTCAGATGTTTCTGATGTATCAGATGATGTGACAGCTGAACTATCCGTTTCCGAAATAACACCGTTTTCGCCGAAATCCCACTCCGACTGCTTTACACAGCCGCTCAGCAAAAATATTGACATTACAAAAGCCGCAATTTTGTGTAAATACTTTTTCATTCTGCACCGCCGTTTCCGTTTATACAAGTGCCTGCACCGCTTTTTCTGTAAGCACAGCTTTCATGCATATTACAGCCGCCGCAGCCACGGATTTTTCCTGTTACCTTGTCTTTTGACAGACCGATTACCCCGACAATGGATTTCTGCGGAGTGAGCATATCCGTCGCCGTGCACGAAAGCCCTATCTTCCGTGAGGCGTCAACGCATTCAAGCAGCTTCGGCAGCATATCAAGCGGAAAATCACCGTAACCCGCCGCATAGCACCACGTTGCGTTATACCCTGTAACATTGTTCAGAATATCCGTTCGGGCTTGCTCTGATACTTGTTCTACCATAACGCTTGCCATAGCGTCTGCGGCAAGTCCGTGAATGCCATCCTGTAGGGTCTGCTGTCTGAGATACCTGTCCGCACCCGCCGAAAGTGTAACCGCTGTCACCGCCGCCTTATCGCACCCCGAAAGATGTCGGGCGATGTCCTCCCCGACAAGCTGAAATCCACAGCCGCCGAGGGTAAGCCCCTCATCACGGCACACATCGAACAGCCGCCATACAAAGCGTGGCTGTGCGGATTTTTTCAGACCGATTTCGCACTCGTCCATAATTGCGCAAAGCCCTTCATCAGGCTCGGCAAAATGACCCATATACCGCAGTGCCTCGGTGCGGTTGATTACAAGTTCATCAATCTCCAACAGTATCACCTTTTAAAATAGGGCTGTATAATAATTACAGCCCTTATGTATTTAGCTTTTTATTACGCTTTTTACGCATTCGCTGATTTTTCTTGCAATATAGGGGTTATTCATTGTGTAGAGGTGTATTCCGTCAACGCCGTTTGCGGCAAGGTCGATAATCTGGTCTGCGGCATACGCAATACCTGCGTCACGCATAGCCTCGGGATTATCGCCGTAGCGTGCCATCATTCTTGCGAATTTAGGCGGCAGACTTGCACCGCACAGCACTACCATTCTCTCAATCTGCTTTGCATTCACACAAGGCATTATTCCAGCCTCAATAGGCACGTTGATACCCTTCGCACGTGCCTTTTCGAGAAATCTGTAAAACATTTCATTGTCGAAAAACAGCTGGCTGATAAGGTGCGAAGCGCCTGCGTCAACCTTGATTTTCAGATGGTCGAGGTCCTCGTCAAGCGAGCCCGACTCAGGGTGACTTTCGGGATAACAGCCGCCCGAAAATGAAAAATCCGAACGCTCCTTCATATATCTGATAAGGTCAGACGCATAGGTGAAATCCTTTTTCGGAGGGATTTCGGGGTTGATATCGCCACGCAGAGCAAGCACGTTTTCAATCCCGCTTGCCTTGAACTCAGCGATAACACGGTCAATATCCTCTTTAGTGGAGTTCACACAGGTGAGGTGGGCAATGCTCTCTGTGTGGTACTTCTCTTTGATGGTCTGAACAATCTCTCTTGTGGAGCATCCCTTGGGGCAAACGCCCGCAGTTGTCGCACCGCCTGCGTTGTAGGTTACGCTGATAAAATCGGGGTGCAGGTCGGTAAGCTCGTCAAGAGTCTTGTAAATTGTTTCAACGGAGCTGTCCTTCTTGGGAGGGAAAATTTCAAATGAAAAAACGGTTTTTCCGCTTTTGAAAAGCTCGGGAATTCTCATACCTCGCCCTCCTTGTATGCTTTAAGAGCACGTGCAAGCTGGTCGGGGCAAGAGGTAGGCTTCATTCCACATCGGATACCCTCAAGACGCTCGATAACCTCGTCAACGGTCATTCCCTTTACAAGTGAGGAAATTCCCTGAAGATTACCCGAACATCCGCCTATAACCTTAACCTCATTGACAATGCCGTCCTCAATATCAAGCAGCATTCTCTGTGCACATACTCCTCTTGGGTTAAATTCGTATAACATATTTTTCTCCTTTTATCAGCTCTGTGAAGAATTCCAGCAATCAGCAACCGCCTTAGCAACCGAGTCAGCAACGGACTTATCCAGTGCGCTTGGTATGATGTATTCGGGCGACAGCTTATCCTCAGGCACAAGCGCCGCAATAGCGTGTGCCGCCGCAAGCTTCATATCCTCTGTAATCGCCTTTGCACGGACAGACAGTGCACCCTTGAACACACCCGGGAACACCAGTACATTGTTAATCTGGTTGGGGTAGTCCGAACGACCTGTGCCGACAATGAACGCACCAGCCGCCTTCGCCTCGTCATAGGTGATTTCGGGATTGGGGTTCGCCATCGGGAACAGAATGGGCTTGTCCGCCATAGATTTTACCATTTCCGCCGACACAAGATTGGGTCGGGAAACGCCCACGAAAGCGTCAGCGCCGTTCATAGCATCTGCAAGCGTGCCCTTGCGGTTGTTCTTGTTGGTGATTTTCGCGATTTCAGCGTGAGCAGGGTTTTCATACTGCTCGTCACGATTTATTATGCCACCGATATCCACCATTATGAGGTCGCCGATACCGAGTTTAAGCAAAAACTTTCCGATTGCAATACCAGCCGAGCCAGCACCGTTGATTACAACAGTGATATCGGACATCTTCTTGCCTGTAAGCTTTACAGCATTGATAAGCGCCGCACCGACTACGATAGCCGTGCCGTGCTGGTCGTCGTGGAATACGGGAATATCCAGCTTTTCCTTCAGCTTTGCCTCAATTTCAAAGCAGCGTGGAGCGGAAATATCCTCAAGGTTGATACCGCCGAAGCTGTCGGAAATAAGCTCGATAGTTCGCACGATTTCGTCTGTATCCTTGCTCTTTACGCAAAGAGGGAAAGCGTCTACGCCGGCAAACTCCTTGAACAGACAGCATTTGCCCTCCATTACGGGCATTCCTGCAAGTCCGCCGATATCACCAAGACCAAGCACCGCAGTGCCGTCTGTAATTACCGCAACAAGGTTTCCTCTACGTGTGTACTTATATGCAAGGTCGGGGTTTTCTGCTATTTTAAGGCAAGGCTCTGCAACGCCTGGGGTGTATGCCACGGACAAATCTTCACGTGACTTAATCTCCGCACGGGAAATAACCTCAATCTTTCCCTGCCAGTTTTCGTGCGCCTCAAGCGCCTTCTGCTTTATATCCATATTATCCTCCATAAAAGGCAGTACCGCCGATAGCAAGGCGGTTAAGCCGTATTATCAGTTGACTTTGTTATCAACTTTTAACGTATTGTCGGCGGCTATGATAAACCAAGCCGCCGTTCAAAGCATTTTAATTTACTTTCCGAAACTCAGTATTCTCAGCAGCTGTTCTTCAGGGGTAGTTCTCGCACCTATCTGAATAGCATAGTGATTGTAGAACCCGTGGAAGTCAGAACCGCCTGTTGAGATAAGATTATACTTTTCGCAGATTTCAAGCGTGTCCTTCTGGAACAGCTCGTCTGCACTGGAATGCCATACTTCAGCACCGTCAATGGCGCCCTCTGCCGCAAGCTCTTCAAGCAAATCAAGGCTGTCGAACACCTTGGGGTGCGCCATAACCGAAATGCCGCCCGAGGCTTTGATAAGCGTGGTTACAAAGCGCACATCAGGATAAAAATCCGCTTCCTGACGAACCTGCTCTGCACAAAGACCGTCCTTAGCATTGAACAGCTCGTCATAAACCGAGCCGTAAAGCTCTGTGGTGTAGCCGTAATCCATCAGTGCGTGCATTATGTGGCACTTGTAGATTGCCTTGCTTCCTGCGGAATAACGGAGAATGCTTTCAAGCGAGATGTGATACTTCTCCAGCACTTTCATAGCAAAGCTCTTGCCAAGCTTCATACGTCCCTCGGACGTGCGAAGGCACAGACCCTGAAGTCTGTCAGGCTTTGCGGGCGCATAGCAGATGATATGTACCTTTTTACCTCTTGCTCCGTCAAAAGCAGAAAATTCAGCCGCAGGGATAACATTAACGTTATAGCGTTTTCCAAGAACGGCAGACCTTGAAATCGAAGCAAGGCTGTCGTGGTCGGTTATAGCGAGATACCGCACGTCGTTGCGGTCTGCCTGCATGATAACGTCGGAAATACCAAGCGACCCATCAGAAATAGTGGTATGACAATGCAAATCAGCTTTCATATAAACACTCCGTTCATTAAGACGTTCAGAAGCATCTGTGCTTCCAAACATACTCTATTATCATTATACCATAATATATGTATATTTTCAAGAGGTTTTTAAAACCTGACAATTTAATCCAGTAAATTTTGTTGATATTAAACAAAATGCAACCTCTTTTTTTTTATTCAGATAAGTTCAGTTTTCCTTGTTAATCTTATTTCTAAAGGCAAAACGACGATACACAAACATCCTTATAGCTTTTTCCTCGAATGTAAATTAAGAACCATTATGTTTCTGTTATGCAGAAAAATAGCCTGTAAAGAAATATTTTTTAAAAAAACAGAAAAATTTCCAAAAAGCTATTGACAAACCAAAAATAATGTGATATAATAATTTACGTTGTTGATACAACGGCGTATGCGCCAGTAGCTCAGCTGGATAGAGTATCTGGCTACGAACCAGAGGGTCGGGGGTTCGAATCCCTCCTGGCGTGCCAAAGAAACCGTTTAACCGTAAGGTTTGGCGGTTTTTTTGTTTTTATCAGCACTGTAGTCACACTAAAATGGTCACAGGTTGGTCACACCCCTTAAATTCTTTTTAAAGCAAGAAATACAGAAAAACAGTATTTACCACTTAATGAAATAAAAACACAAACAGGTTATCCGTAAAGATAACCTGTTTTTCATAGTGGTGTTTATTACCAATCGTGTTTTTCAAAAGAAACCAGATCGGCATAGTAACGTAAACCAGGACCTAACGCATAGCCCATTATGGGGTCTTTAATGGTAACTTTTGCTTTGACAACATCACCATCCTTGAAAAACGCATCGAGGTCGTCAAGCATTTCCTGCGGCATTTCGTCTATTTTCCCAACTCTGAGTAAAGGTGCGTCAGATACTGCCTTGAAATCTTCGGTTACCGAGTCAATGTAATGAGAATGTATAGTGATGTCGTGAACAGGAACATCAGCACCGTAAGGAATAAAATATATCTGACCCTCCTGATACGGACTCATTTCATATCCCTCGTATTCCTGCTTTGAGGCACGAATGAGAATTCCGTTTAAGGTTAATTCACCCTCGGTTTCAACGCGGGTAAAGCTCAAATAATCCCCATCTTCCCCCATACAAGTGTCTTGTCCATAGTACGCTGTTTTAACCTTTAATCCGTTTTCCAGCACATCGCCTGCTTTGATTTTTACATATCTTTTCTTATCGGGAGGCGATTGTAGCTCACGATTACGAAATTCTTCCCAACTCTCCATATCAGGATTGTCAATAGAAGTAGTCAGATTTGGTTCTGCATAAGCTATGTAAGCAAAATCAAATATCAATGTCCCTACGCTATCATTACTTCCAGAAGCTCTGACCGCCAAAGACGGGTCAAGTTCAGTTCCGTCGGGATTCAGGACTTTTTTTCCATATTTTTTTGCTTCAGCTATAAAAGCGTCTATAACCCAATCATTCTCAGGGGTAATGTCAACAACGGAATCGAATACACTACCGCCGAATACGCTTGCATACAAAGCCTCATCATATATCACATCATCAACTGATTTACCGTTAATCTTTGAACTAACAGGCTTTTTTACCTGCCAGCCATTTTCAGTTAAGTCAAACATATACTCGGTTACGGTGATATCGTATTCATAACGCAAATCGGGTTTATACTCGGTTGCAGGCTTAAAATTCTTGTCGTAGCTGAATGATGTTTTTCTGATTTTTATATAGGAGTCATCCTGATAAGCTATCTTATACTCCTTGTGAACTTCCCGTTTTTCTACTTCATCGGAAGTTTTTGCACTGAAAAACTCTTTGTTGTGTTCAATACAGAAATCAACTTTGAAAAAACTTTCGCCTTCTCCGCCTTCAAACGCTTTGAGATACTCATTGTAAACGCTTTCGTAGGTATAGCCTGTCTGATAGTATCTTTTGGGGAATCTTGTGTTTACAATGGTTGCAGGCGTTCGGTTGTTTGCAGTTGCGGCAGATGTCTGAAATTTTTCGGGATTTTTGCTGAAATCAGACAGCACCACAGCGGTGATATACAAATCTTTGATTTCAGAAACACCAACACTATCAAGAATATTTTTTTCATCTTCAGTTAAAGTGTAATTCCTGACAAGAGTTTCAACGGAAAAATTCTCAAGCTGTGAATGTTCAAGCAGAGTCCCTGTGAGTATCATTTTATCTCCGATTTCAACGGCTTTCGGGAGCGACTGCGTTAGGTCGGACGTTTCCGCAGATGTGCCGCTTTCTGTGCTTTCGGTGTTATCTGAAGTAACCGAACTGCTCGTGTCTGCAACGGAAGAATTGTCAGATGTAGAACTATTCTCATTCGTACAGCCAGTAAGGCTTGTAAGTAAAAGCGTAGCTGTAAGTAATGCTGTAAGTTGTTTTTTCATAGTGGTGTTTTCCTTAATCAGAATAAAATGTAAATTGTTGCGTTGTAATCAGGTCAGATCAGAGTTGTAGAGTAAAGCATCGCTTCGGGCGGGTCGGTGAAGTTGAAGTTGTATCTCACGCCAGCCGCAGTATCCTCAAGGGTTTTGCTGTCGATAATGGTGAACTCTTCGGCGGTGAATGTACCAAGTCTGCAAGCGTCGGCAACTATGCCTGTGGTGTCAACTCCTGGGAAGGTGTCGTCATGCTCGCCTCTGCTAAGCTTTATATCAGGACCTCCTGTAAGTACCACACCTGTTTTTGGTGCGTGTATGTTTACGTGTCCGCCGCAGAGAGCCTCTTTATAGATATCAAAAAATTCAACAAAGTTCTTGACCTCTCTGCCATCATCAGGGAAGAAGTAACGCATTGCAATAACGGGACGTTCCAGTTCATACCCGTCAACATAGCTTCCGATTTTATCCTTGAAAAGAGTCTTTTCAGGGCTGAAATCAGATACACCAAAAGCCGAATCGCAACAATGCGCTATTCCATCTTCAATAAGTGTACCGTTTTTGGTGACCTCTATGTACAGGTCTTTTGCGAATATCTTATCGGGAAAGTTCGCTGAATCTGTTCTCACGCCGTCGCCGATAAGGGTTATGGTGTAATCGCCCATAGTGTGGGTTTCAAAAATGATGCCGTCAAGTGTACCATTTATTCGTGCGTTATTCATTTTAAAGCTTACCCGTCCCTCTGAATCACCTGTTTCGCAATGGATATTGGGGATTTCGGTATCCTCATATCGCACTCTGACAACGTCCGTTGGCGCCTCGGAGGTTGTTTCGCTCATGAAATCGCTTTCGTCAGAGGAAGTGCTATCCGTACTGTTTTCGCTTTCAGATGAACTTGACGAACTATCCGAAGTAACAGAATTGCTTGTATCTGCAACGGAAGAATTGTCAGCAGTGGAACTGTTCTCGTTTGTACAGCCAGTAAGGCTTGTAAGCAAAAGTGTAGCTGTGAGTAATGCTGTAAGTTGTTTTTTCATAGTGGTGTTCTCCTTAATCAGAATAAAATGTAAATCGTTGTGTTGTAATCAGGTCAGATCAGAGTTGTAGAGTAAAGCATCGCTTCGGGCGGGTCGGTGAAGTTGAAGTTGTATCTCACGCCAGCCGCAGTATCCTCAAGGGTTTTGTTGTCGATAATGGTGAACTCTTCGGCGGTGAATGTGCCGTATCTGCAAGAATAGCCGTCCTCTGTGTTCGGCATTAAATTTCCGCTTTCTTCGCCAGTTATACCTGTGCCAGGGGCATATTTATTTATATAGTCACCAGAAAGAGTATCATTATATATTTCATAGAAGTTAATGGAGTTTTCTATTACTCTTCCGTCATCAGGGTAGAAATAACGAGTTGCTATAACGGAACGTTCAAGCTCGTATCCATCAATATAACTTCCGATTTTATCCTTCAGAAGAAAATCTTCAGGTTTGACATCTGTTGCTACAAAAGCTATATCATAACAACCTAATATTCCTCCATCAATAATTACACTATTTTTAGTAACCTCTGCGTATAGATTGTTTACGAATATTTTATCAGGAAAATTCGCTGTATCTGTTCTTACTCCGTCGCCGATAAGGGTTATGGTGTAATCGCCCATTGTGTGGGTTTCAAAAATGATTCCGTCGACTGCACCGTCTACCCGTGCATTGTGGTCCCTGAAGCTTACACGTCCTTCACTGTCGCAGTTTTCGAGGTGAATATCGGGGATTTCGGCGTCTTTATACTGCACCCTGACAACCTCTGTCGGTGCTTCGGAGGTTGTTTCGCTCTTGAAGGAGCTTTCGTCAGAAGAAGTGCTCTCCGTGCTGTTTTCGCTTTCAGATGAACTTGATGAACTATCCGAAGCAACCGAACTGCTCGTGTCTGCAACGGAAGAATCGTCAGATGTGGAACTATTCTCATTCGTACAGCCAGTAAGGCTTGTAAGTAAAAGTGTGGTTGCAAGTAGTGCTGTGAGTTGTTTTTTCATAGTGGTGTTCTCCTTGAATTGTAGTGTGTTGTAAAATCGGTTAAGCATTTTAATCTGCCCTTGATAGAATAATAGCACAATTTATTTTGAAATTCAATATTTCTTACAAAACTGTAACCAAATTG
>JAZQBH010000167.1:0-5211 GCA_045545655.1 Oscillospiraceae bacterium | reverse complement strand
CACAGCACGACATGGCTACGATCCGACTTATTCGGGGTGAACAAGGTCGTACATACGGATGGCAATGCGGTCTGCCTTGTCTGCGTAGCACGGGCCGATGCCTCTGCCTGTTGTGCCGACATTTTCGCCTGTCTGCTTGTGCTTGAACTCCTCCTGAAGCTTGTCAAGCGCTCTGTGCCACGGCATAATAACGTCTGCACGTGCGTCTATACGAAGGTTTTCACAGGATACGCCGTGTTCGTTCATTTCGGCAATCTCCTGAAGAAGTACAGCGGGGTCTACAACAACGCCGCTGCCGATAAGGCAGATAGTGTCGGGGTAAAGAATACCCGAGGGAAGAAGGTGCAGCTTGTATGTATTGCTGCCGTGAACTACGGTATGTCCTGCGTTGTTTCCGCCGCTTGAACGTACCACAAGGTCAGCCTTGGCCGCCATAATGTCGATGACCTTTCCCTTGCCCTCATCGCCCCATTGTGTGCCGACAATTACTTTTGAACTCATTTTCAGTATCCTCGTTTCATATTTTAATTTTTATCAGGAAAGACGGGGTATCCCCTGTCTGTGTTTTGACGTTTATTTGATAATCTTCTTGCCTTGCTTTTTGTCCTTCTGACGTGTAAGAGGCTTGTCGCTGCCGCCCGAATCCCTGAACACAGCGCTGTCGCCGTTGTCGTCGGGGATTTCGGGGTTCTTCTCGCCGCTTTTCTCGTAATACGGGTCAATCAGATACTTTCGCACCGCAGGATAGCAACAGAAGAACGAAATAAAGCACAGCCACGCAAGCGGAAGAAACGGCGCTAAAATCAGCATAACCAGCGGAAAGCACATCACCAGTGTGCCATATCCCACAAAGAAAACCAGCGCAATAATCTCGCCCAGCGGATTAACGCACATCAGAATAAGCGAATTTTTCACTATCTGCGGCAGCTTTAAATCCAGTGCCGCAATCTGCGGATAGATGTAGAAGTTCATCATCAGAAAGAGAACCTCTGCCGCAAAGCAGACCGCAAACGCCGCCTTCATAGAGGTGTCCTCCTCGGAAAGCCGAGGGTAGTACATCAGCATAATATAAGTTCCTGCGATTGCCGCCGCATCAAGAATACCTATAAACCACGACTGCCTGAAATTCTTCTTGAACAAAGCCCAGAAATCGTGAAACAGAAACTGCGGCTTTTCAAGATAGATATTGCGCATCATCGCAGTCATTGCCGCTGTTGCAGGGCCAATCGTCACAATCGGAATACAAAACAGAAAGTAAATCATATTGATTGTGAAGAACGTGCCGAACTTATTGAAAAACAGCTCCCAGAAACGGAAGAACGGTTTTTTCTTTTGAGTTTTCGACACGCCGCTGCCAGCGGTTTCGTTATTGTAAAAAAGTCCCATCAGCCTCGCCTCAGAATGTTATTCCGCCCTGAAAAACAACGCCTAAAATCATCAGCACAGCAAGTATCAGCGCTATCACACGGAACGCTTTCATCATTCTTGCTCTTTTCTTTTCGTTCATTTGCAGCTCCTTAGCCGATAATCAGTATTGTACTAACATTATACACCAAAAAATCAACCCTGTCAAGAGGGAACAGCGGCGGCAGAGGGCGTGTTATGCCGCAATGCTGCCTTGTTTGTCCCGTTATTTCAGCAGGGTGAAATCTCCTCGGCGGTTTTCGGGGAAATCAGCTTATCTCAACAAGTCCGCGTGCGCACTGGGCGTACACCTTGCCGTTCATCGGGAAAGCAAGGGTTATTCCCGTTTTGTCGTCGTAGAGCATTGCACGTTTCGGGGGCTGGTCAAGGGCGGCGAACTCCCATATCACGGAAACGCCGTCAAAGTAGCAGTAAGCCGCTCCGTGCAGAGCGCCGTCTGCAACGATACAGGAAGCGTCTGCGATTTCAAGCGTTCCTCTCTGCTCGCCGTTAAGCTCCAGCAGACTTGAATGTCCGAGCAATGCAGTGCCGTCTGCGGCAACCGTGTATTCGGAAACCTTTATTCCCTCTGCGGTCTGCTCAACGGTAACAGCCGCTTCTTTTCCCGCTTTACCTGTCACCTGACGAAGAGTACGTGGTGCAGGGATTGCAGGATTGGTGCAGTCCATAGCAAGGAAAACCCTTTCCTTGTCGGACACCAGCAGAGTGTTTCCACGGAACATCAGCTTATCGGGAATAGACGAGAAATTCTCAAGCACTGCAACAGGCATAAACTCTCCGTCACGGAGGGTTACCTTTCCGCTTTCCAGTGCGGCACTGCCGTTTCCGAAGAATGCAATTCCCGAAAGTCTGCCGCATTCAGCGGTGTATACAGCAGGTCTTTGCGGCTGAGCGTCCGTTCCAGTTGTATCAGTTGTTCCTGTCGTGCTAGTCGTTTCAGCGTTTGCCGACTGAACAGGCTCTGCAACTTGTCCAAGTTGTTCAACTTCGGAGTAATCCACTCTGATAAGCAAGCCTGTTTCCGCACCATTCAAGGCAAACTGTCCGTGCGCACTTGCATATACAGGATTTCCCAGCACAGCGTCTGCACGGAGCGTATTTCCGCTCACCGCAGAGTATGCCGCCGACACTCCGTAGGAGTAGCCGCGTATTCTGCTCGGAATAACGCTTGTCGCCGCCATTGCCTTGTATTCCGTGCCGAGCTTCGGCAGGTATACCTCAACATCAGCGGAGTTGAAGGTCTTGTAGAATTTCGGGGTGTACAGCGAGCCTATGCAGATTTCGCCGTTTTCGTCAACTGCGAAATCCGTAAGCCGTCCGTCCTGACGGACAGTGTACGCAAGCGTGCCGCCGCTCACCTTCATATAGCCGCAGGTTTCGCCGTCGAACACGGCGCAGAGTGCGTCGCCCTCAAGGGAAACTGCGTCTACAATGCGTGTGTTTTCGGGAGCAGAGAGCGTTCCCACGAACTCAAGCGCACCCTCGGCGAATTTGTTCACGGTAATTTCCTCGGCAGTGACGGTGTAGACATTGTCGCCGTCTGTAAACGTGCCGAACCCGTTCTGAGTTACAAGCAGATCGCCGAAGATATCCACATTCTGATGCGAATAGCCGTAATAGCTGTCGCCGCCAGCTATCTTTTCGTTGTAGGAGTAATATATCTCAGTGAAAATTTCACTTTCGTTTTCAGCATAGCCAATCGGGTCGGGAGGGGTCATTCCGAACACAATTCCCGACATCACGCCGCACCCAGCCACAATGATAGCCCCCACGCCAGCCGCTGTCAGCGCACCGACATTGTAGTGCGAACGTGAATTTATATAATCGTAATCGTCGTCGTAATCATCGTCGATTTCGGCGATATGAACCTCGAATTTGTCCGATTTGTCCGACTTTTTCGATTTACCTGTTTTTCCCTCGTCCTTGCTGCTGTTTTCGATATCGTCGGCGTTGTCAATGTTATCGACATCATTGTCAGTACTATTGTCGTTTGCGATACTTGCCGCAATATCAGAAAGACTTGCGATATTTGCGAGGTTTTCCTCCAGCATAGCACGGTCGATTGCAATAATTGCAGTAGTGTCGCCGTTGTAGGCTGATTTCTGCTCGTCCGAACCGCTCTCCTGAACATCGAAAAAGCTGTCATCGGGATTGTCCTGTTTGTTTTCTGTCGGATATGCGTTTTCATCTGAGCTGTCCTCGGGAATATCGCTCTCGTCAGCTGCCACTGCCGCACTTTCAAGCTCGGAGTAATCAATCTGCACCGTGAAGTGCTTTTTGTCCTTTACAAAACTGCTTTCCTCAACAGGGGTTATATCGTCGTCAGGCTGAGTCTCGTCGGTTTCGGTGCTTTCGCTGTAGCCGAAGTCGTCGAAGTCCTCAACATCCTCGATAGAAGGCTTTACAGGCTGAGCGTAGTCCTCGGGGATACTTCTTCCCAGCAGACTTTCAAACTCCTCCGTACCGCCCACATAAAAGCCCATTGTGCTGTCCGAATTGTCCGAATAGTCTGTAACATCAGCGTTTTTGCTGTCGCTCTGCTTGTTTGCAGTTTCCACGCTGTCTGACGGAATTTTACTGTCAGCCGTGGAATTTTCTGTTTCGGCAGGCTCTTCAGTCGCTTCGGATTGTTCAGTTTGTTCAATTTGCTCGGGTTTTTCGTTCAGCGCCTTTTCCGTTTCCTCGGTAAGCGCCCTCAGTGCCGCACTGAAATCGTCGTCCTTGTCGAAATCGTCTGTTTCGTCAGGTTCATCGGCCTCAGCGTTTGTATTCTGTTCGTTCTGTTCGGGCTGTTCGGGTTGTTCGCTTTCGTGAGCGACTTCGTCCTCTATGCGGCTTTTATAGGCAACCCCTGTGCCCTCTGCACCCTTTGTATCATCTGTCGGCTCGCCATTTTCGCCGCATCTGGTGACTTCCTCAACCTTTTCAAGCCTTGTAGAGAGTGTTCTCTCCCATATCTGACGGGCAGTGTAAAGAATACGCATATAGTCCTTCGAGGTCATTCCTGAGGTTTCAAGAGTGAGAATAAGCGACTGCAGATTCATTGCAGGATTTTCCTTTATTCTCCTCACAGCCATTTCGGGTGCGCCGCACCCCTCAAGCAGATACACAAAATCCGCACTGCCCACACCTAAGCCACGCAGTCGCTGAAGGAATGTGTATGCGTCAGGCTCGGCAAGCTCTGCGCTTTCGTCAACGAGAAAATCCACAATATTCTGCGGAATAACCTTTTCAGGTACAACTTTTCTCAGCATAAGCTTTCTCATTTCCCCAACAGTCATCACAATCCCCCTTATCATCTTTATCGGTTTTCAGCCGCAATGCAATGATTTACTTCAAATCCAGATCCAGTATATCAAGCGCACGGCCAAGACGTTTTTTCACAGTGTTTCTTGCCATTCCCGTGTACATTGCTATTTCGTCGGGCGTGCAGTTGCCGCCCATATACAAAGCCGCACACAGGCGGTCGCGGTTTTCAAGCTGAAACATCTCGCTTTTCGCCGCTATCATAAAATCGTCCGTTTCGGGATTCGGTCCGTATTCCTTGAAGAACCCCTTTATCCTCGAACACAGTGTTCTCATCATAAATAAGCGGAAGTTATCCTCGGTGTGCAGTCTGCCGATTGCACGGAAGCCGTCCCTTGCCGCACCCAGCACAGCCTCAACTGCGTCTGAGTCGTTTTTCAGCGTGTAGAACGCCGAATAATACATCGAATCATACACCAGCTCATACAGCCTTGAAAACGCTCTTGCGTCGCCGCCTGCCGCCTCAGCCGCCAGTGCTCT
>JAZQBH010000166.1:0-2182 GCA_045545655.1 Oscillospiraceae bacterium | reverse complement strand
ACAGGGGTGACAGATGGAGCTTGTAGAATTAAACGGTGTAGGCGAAAAAAGAGCCTCGCTGTACAAAAAACTGGGAGTATCAACTGTTGAACAGCTGACAGAGCTGTATCCCCGTGACTATGTGGATTTCACTCAGCCCACGCCAATCCGTGAGGTGCAGTCGGGGGAATATTATGTTATCCGTGCGTTTGTTCAGACGAAAAGCTATCCTCAGGGCTACGGATATGCCTCTCGGGTGCAGATTTACAAGGCACTGCTGACGGACGGCATAGGCGAGATTACAGCGGTGTTCTTCAATGCGAAGTATACCTTCGATTCGCTTATTGTAAATTCGGAATACCTCTTCTACGGCAAGGTGAATTTTGATTACGGCAAGCTGCAGATTATGTCGCCGATATTCATTTCCCCGAAGGATTGCGGTCTGCTGCCGAAATACCGACTTACTGCAGGGCTTACCAACAATATAGTAAGCGCCAATATGAAACAGGCGCTGAAGCTTGTGCGGAAAACTGAAAGTCTGCCGCAGTACATTCTTGACAGATATTCGCTTATGGGTGCAGATGAGGCGGTGCGGAAAATCCATTTTCCTGCAAGCAAGGAGGAGTTCCACAACGCAAGACGGCGGCTGGTTTTCGAGGAAATGCTTACGCTGAGGCTCGGCTTGTCGGCGCTTAAAACACGCAGCAGAACGCTGTCGGGTGCGGTGATGACGGACGTGGATATGGACGGATTTTACCGCTCGTTGCCGTTTGTTCCCACAAACGCACAGCTCAGGGCCGTGAACGACTGCATTGCGGATATGAAAAAGCTTTACCCGATGAACAGGCTGGTTCAGGGCGACGTTGGTTCGGGTAAGACTCTCGTTGCGGCGGCAGCGGCATATTTCGCACGAATGAACGGCTTTCAGACGCTCGTTATGGCGCCCACAGAGGTACTTGCTCAACAGCATTATGAAACGTTCAAGGGTTTTCTTGAGCCGCTTGGAGTGCGTGTGGGTATACTGTCGGGCAGTATGACGGCGGCAGAGAAAAAGGAAGTGCGTGAGTTATCAAAAAACTGCGGAATTGATGTGCTTGTAGGCACACACGCACTGATTTATAAGTCGCTGTGCGTTGGAAAACTAGGACTGGTTATCGTGGACGAACAGCATAGATTCGGCGTGGCTCAGCGGTCACGGCTTGCCGAACAGGGCGCAAATCCGCATATTATGGCGATGAGTGCAACGCCTATTCCGAGAACGCTTGCGCTGATTATGTACGGCGACCTTGATGTGTCGGTAATCAACGAAATGCCCAAGGGCAGACTGCCCGTTATAACCTATTCGGTAGACAGCTCTTACCATCAGCGGCTTTATAACTTCATAAAAAAGCATATCGCCGAGGGAAAACAGGCGTGTATCGTCTGTCCGAGGGTTGAAGTGGGGGAGGACGACTCCTCCGACAAGAAAAGTGCAATTGAGTATTACAATCAGCTTACCGCAGGCGAGTTCAGGGGGATTCCCACAGGACTTCTGTACGGCAAGATGAAGCCCGCCGAAAAGGACGCAGTTATGGAGGATTTCCGCAGTAACAAGCTGAAGCTGCTGATTTCCACAACGGTAATCGAGGTCGGCGTGGACGTGCCGAATGCGGTAGTTATGCTGATTGAGAATGCCGAGCAGTTCGGATTATCACAGCTACATCAGCTTCGCGGACGAGTAGGACGAGGCACAGAGCAGAGCTACTGCGTGCTGATGACGGACAATAAATCGGAATACACACGAGAGCGAATGAGGGCAATGTGCGAAACTACCGACGGTTACAAGATTGCCGACACAGACCTCAGACTGCGTGGTCCCGGTAACTTCTTCGGCCGTGAGCAGTCGGGCGCACTGCCTATGAAGGTTGCAGACCTTGCTGAAAACAGCGAAATCATCTCGGAGATTGATTTGCTGTCGGGTGAAATTCTGAAATCCGACCCCCATTTGCAGAAGCCTGAGCATATCGGCTTAAAACAGAATGTAGAGCGGCTGCTGGGCAATATCGGCAGTTATGGATATAATTAAAAAGTGACATAAGGTGACATTATGAGTCTGGAATTGAAACAGGAGCGTTGGCGCTATCCACGCTTTTTTACCGAAAACATCAGCGAAGAAACAGCTGTGATTGAAGGAGAGGACGCAAAGCACGCTTCCGCTGTACTG
>JAZQBH010000165.1:0-2001 GCA_045545655.1 Oscillospiraceae bacterium | reverse complement strand
CAACGATACTGAAAACTACTCTCCTTTCCAGAAAAGTGTTGTCAAAAGAGTGAAAACAATCGGTATACTCTTTATTGCCAGCCCAGTTCTTGATCTTGTTGTTGACATCATATTACATTTCTCATCAGACATTCACCCACGCATTACTGGTGATATGTATGCTCTTACTCTAGGTCTTGTGTGCTTGTGCCTTGCTCACATTTTCTCATATGGTGCAAAGTTAGAAGATGAAGTAGATGGACTTTTATAATCCGAGGTAACTATGGGAAAAATTATTTTAAGACTGGACAGAATGATGGTTGAGAGAAAAATGTCACTAAACGAGCTTGCTGAAAAGGTCGGCATCTCAAACGTTAATCTCTCAAAAATCAAGAACAACAAGGTTACTGCTATCCGCTTCCAGACGCTCGCATCCATCTGCGAGGCACTTCAATGCGAAGCTGGTGATATCCTCGAGTATTCTGAAGAAGAGGATTGAGTTTATGGATAACATCAGACTCCCTAATCGAAAACCAACAAGGTTAAAAGATTATGATTATAGTAGTGGTGGCTCATATTTTATAACAATTTGTAGTAAGGATAAAAAGCCTATATTTAGCAGAATCGTAGGGGACGGCTTCCTAGACGTCCCGAAAGTAGTTCTTACTGAATACGGAACAATAATAAACAGGCAAATAAGCATTATGGAAGAATACTATAAGAATATAAAAATTAACAATTATGTTATTATGCCTAATCATATCCACATTTTAATAAGTGTATACCATGTTACTCTTGACAAGGGATGCCGACCCCTACGAACAAAGCAATACCTTCGTTTGTAGGAACTCTCAAACGATTCGTAAACAGAAATGTGGGTAAAAATATTTTTCAACGTTCATTTAATGACCATATTATCAGGGATGAATGTGATTACCTTGCTAGATGGCAATACATCGAAAACAATCCGCTTAAATGGAAACTTGATGAATTATATTCATAGGTATATGAAAAAGCAAAACAGCGACGAGATTTTCGTCGCTGTTTTTATGTTCTTTATTGATACTGCGTGCTGAAATATCACGCCTTGTTTATCGTCGCTTAGAACAAATCTTTAAGTTTCTGTTTAAAGGTCTTACGTTTTGCGTAGTTCTTGTCACTGCTTGATGAATCAAACTCACGAATAAGCTCTTTCTGTTTGCTTGACAGATTCTTCGGAACTTCAATGACAATTTTTACAAACTGGTCGCCCTTACTCTTTGAGTGAAGATGCTGGATACCCTTACCTTTTAATTTGAACACATCATTTGGCTGTGTGCCTTCGTGGAGGTTGTAGCTCACCTTTCCGTAAAGGGTAGGAACTATAACTTCTCCGCCGAGTGCCGCCTGTGCAAATGTGATAGGAAGCTCGCACCAGACGTCATCGCCTCTGCGCTCAAATACTGCGTGTGGACGAACGCCAACATATACGTGCAAATCACCCGCAGGGCCACCGTTTGTGCCAGAGTTTCCGTGGCCTGAAATATTAAGTACCTGCTCATCAGAAATACCTGCAGGGATGTTGATTTCAACCGACTTCTTCTTTCTGATTTTTCCTGCACCGTTACACTCTCGGCAAGGATTCTCAATAATTTTACCTTGTCCCTTACATGTATCACACGCGCGTGTAGTCTGAACCACGCCAAAAGGAGTACGCTGGTTTACTGTCACCTGACCCCTACCGCCACAAGTCGGACAAGTCTTTGGTGTTGTACCTTTTTTTGCACCTGTGCCATTACAGTGAGAACAAGTAGTAACCGCCTGATAGTCAACAGTTTTCTTACAGCCCATAGCAGCTTCTTCGAAAGAAATGTACACAGTAGTTTCTACGTCAGTACCGCGTCTTGGTGCGTTAGGATTTGCACTTCGTCTGCCCGAAAAACCACCGAAACCGCCGAATACAGAGCTGAAAATATCCGAAAAGTCGATATCCTGAGAGAATGGTGAGCCGTAAGCTCCACCACCTGCGCCGTAGTTAGGGTC
>JAZQBH010000164.1:0-4264 GCA_045545655.1 Oscillospiraceae bacterium | reverse complement strand
TGTTTGGAGGATTAAATGAAGAACAATTATTATGATGATTTATCTCAGACATTCAAGGATTTTATATTCTACGAGCAGATTGTCAAAGGACGTTCTGAACTTACTGTAAAGAACTACTTTGTTGATATCAGAACTTTTTTCAGATATTACAAAATAAAACATAATCGTGCGTCTGAAGAAGAATTTTCAAAAATATCAATTTCTGATATCACTGACGATGATATAAAATCAGTTGATCTGCAGTTTGTACAGGAGTTTTTATTCTATACGAAAACTGTCCGCAACAACGACCAGAAAGCCAGATATCGTAAAGCAGTTGCATTAAGACAGTTTTACAAATTCCTTACAAACAACAAGAATATGTTCGAGGTTAATCCGTTAGCAAACCTTGAACTGCCTACTCCTAAAGCTGCATTGCCGAAATATCTGACTCTTGAGCAGTCTTTGGAAATGCTTACAAATATAGATTCACCAGATCAGAAACGTGATTATTGTATTGTTGCTTTCTTCCTGAACTGTGGTATTCGTCTGTCTGAGCTTGTTGGAATAAACCTTAAGGATATAAAATCTACAACAAATATCGAAGGTCGGACAGTATACACATTGAAAGTGCTCGGAAAAGGAAATAAAGAACGAATTGTATATTTAAATCAGGGTTGTGTAAACGCTTTTCTTGAATATGTTGCTCCCACAAATACAGACCCTGAATCACGTAAGGCAGCTGGCTGTCGTGATATGAGTGCCCAAACTGATGCTTTATTCCTCAGCCGACTTAATAAACGTATTTCAAATCGCAGAGTTCAGCAGATTGTTGAGGATTGCTTCAAGAAAAGCGGTCTTGATAATCTTGGTTTTTCAGTTCATAAGCTTCGTCACACAGCCGCTACCCTAATGTATCAGAATGGTGTTGATGTCAGAACGCTTAAAGATGTATTAGGTCACGAAAGCCTTACTACAACACAGATATACACTCACGTATCTGATAAACAGATGGAAAACGCCGTTAATCAGAATCCCCTTGCTAATGTAAGAAATAAAAAAAATAATAAGGATAAATGACATTTTTATAAAAATAGTTGAAATTTATAATAAAATATGTTATTATATTTATGTAAGTGTTCTTCTTGAAAATAAGAAGATTGACAGAAAGGATTATTGATATGGCTGAAACTAAAAAAACTGAAAAGAAGACCGTTTCTAAGGTTACATCAGCTGCTGATGTAAAGAAAACTGACGAAAAGGCAACAAAGTCCAAGACAACAGCCGCTTCCAATGCAAAAACCAAGGCAGCTGCTAAAAAAACCAGTTCTACTACCGCTAAGAAGGCTGCTTCAAAGCCTGCTGCAAAAAAAGCTTCTGCAACAAAAACCACTAAGAAGGCTCCTAAAAAGCCCGCTATAACAATTGAAACAATCTGCGGTAAAATTGAAAAGATTGTTCCTAAGACAGTAAAATTCAAGGATAAAATCGCAGTTGATATTGAAGTATGGGGCTTCGAAGATGGTTCCAATGCAAAGATGTATATTGAGGCTAACGAAGGCAAGGTTACCGTTGCACCTTATTCATACGACGAAAGGGATATCAGAGTTGCAATCAGCTTTACAAATGCTATGAGTTTTGCAGAAGGCAAAATCAAGCTGGCTGACCTGCTTTCTTCTGCTGATTTCTATGCTGAAGGAAATATTGCTGCTGCGTTAAAGCTTGCTTCAATCTTCTGATAGTCATAATTTTGTATTTTTTTCGAAATATTAAAGCCCTGATTTTTTATCAGGGCTTTTTATTTTAGCTTTTTGTTCTCTTTAGCACAGAGCCTACCATAAAGAATGCAGTAAATACAACAATGTTAACACATACTATGCTTGCTCCACAGGGAGTATCTGCTGCATAAGAGATAAACATTCCGATTACAAATGTAACAACTGAAATTATTGCCGAGGAAATAGTTACTGAAAGAAAACTTTTGAAAACACGCATTGAGCATAATGCAGGAAAAATGATAAGACTTGAAATCAGCATACTTCCCATTAACCGCATACCTATTACAATGGTAACAGCAGTTAAAAGAGCGATCAGCATATTATACAGATTTACATTTATTCCTGTTGCTTTTGCAAAGTTTTCATCAAAGGTGATTGCAAAAATCTTTGTGTACAGAAAAACAAACATAAACAGTACAGACAAAGCAAGGATAACACTTATAATTACATCTCCCCTGCTTACTGAAACTATGCTTCCGAAAAGGTAGCTGTTGATATCAATGTTCATTCCTTTTGACATTGATACCGCCATTACACCAATCGCAAGTGCGCTGGTTGAAATCAATGCAATTGCGGCGTCGCCGTTAATTTTGCTGTTCGACGATAATCTCAGCAAAAGAAATGCCGCAACAATAACAACAGGAATAGCCACAGCCATCGGAGCAAGGTTCATAACAGCTGCAATTGCTAATGCACCAAATCCAACGTGTGATAGTCCATCGCCTATCATTGAATATCGTTTAAGCACAAGACTTACACCAAGCAACGCCGCACATAATGATACCAATATTCCGACTATCAATGCCCTTACAAGTACAGGTGCAGAAAAGATTTCAGAAATTATATCAAACATTGTCTGCACCACCCTTTAAGAAATCAGAGGCTTTGCTATTCTTAAATTCTTCCACAGAGCCGAAGTACCATTTGTTTTCACGCATACATAAGATATTGTTAGAATAACGCAGCGCAGCAGAAATGTCGTGTGTAACCATAATTACAGTTACGCCCCATTTGTTGATTTTTGAGATAAGCTCGTAAAGCTCTGCGGCAGCCATAGGGTCCAATCCAGTTATGGGTTCATCAAGCAGAAGTAGCTTTTTTGTTGCACATAAGGCTCTCGCAAGAAGAACACGCTGCTGTTGTCCGCCCGACAAGTCACGATAGCTTCTCTTGCGGAGGTCGTCAACGCCAAGTCGTTTCATATTCTTGATGGCATTACGATAGTCCTTACGTGAATAAAAAGGCAATATACTCCGTGAGTTAAGACAACCCGACAGTACAACTTCATTCACACTTGCAGGAAAATCACGCTGAGCGCCTGTCTGCTGTGAAAGATAGCCTATTTCCTTTTGCTTAAGACCATCGCCAAGCTCAATTGAACCGCTTAATGGTTTTTTAAGCGACAGTAACGCTTTTACAAGTGTGCTTTTTCCTGAACCGTTTTCACCTACAATGCAAAGATAATCTCCGCTTTCTACTTTGAAAGAAAGATTATCTATTACTGTCATATTTTCATAGGACAATGACAAATTGTTAACTTCAATCAGTGACATTATTCAATTACTTCCTTAAGTAAGCTGTAATTTCTATCCATAAGGGATACATAGGTCTCCCCTGCCTCAAAATCGTCTGATGTGATGTTGTGACAACCGTGGAACTCTATCGACGGAACACCTGTGTCATTTGCAAGAGTATCAGCAAGCTTGTGGTTTGACAACTCTATATAGAATACCGCATCGATTGTGTTTTCGTTTTTTAGCTGTGACGTCAGGAATGCAATTGCCTGTGCAGATGGTTCTGTTTCACTGCCGCACCCAGGGAATGCTCCGTAATAGTTCAAATCATATTCCTTGAAGAAGTAAAGCATCGGAAAACGGTCGCCGAATACGAAATATCTATCTTCGTCAGCAAACAAAGCCTCAAATCTTGCATCAAGGTCGGATATTTCAGAAATATACTGGTCTGCTGACTGCTGATACTGCTCTGCGCACTCAGGATTGACTGATACCGCACTTTCCTTGATAAGGTTTACAATCTTTATTGCATTTTTGGGAGAAGTCCAGATATGTTCGTCATATTCCTCGTGATGTTCTTCTTCATGGTCGTGCTCTTCTTCAATTTCGGGAAGATGTTCCTGTGCAAGCACTTCAACAGCGTCCATCATTCTAACGGACTTGAAATTCTCGTTAGTCTTAGCTGTTTCAAGAAGATTATCAACCCACGCATCTGACTCTCCACCGTTGTAAATAAACAAATCGCAGTTGCTTATTGCAACGATATCCTTGGCACTGGGGTCATAGCTGTGGCTTTCCATACCAGGTTTAAGCAAGAGAGTTATGTCAGCAGTATCACCGAAAATCTGTCTTGCAAAGTCATAAGCTGGAAAAATTGTTGTGATTACCTTCAGTTTGCCATTGTCGTCAGATGTGTTATTATTTGAGCAGCCAGTAACAAATACCAGCGACATTGCCAGTACGCACATTAAAATTTTCTTAATCATTCTTTAC